>JAFATL010000490.1 GCA_019243975.1 Actinomycetota bacterium
CGCCTCGGCACCGACCTGCGCGCCGCCTACGAGACGGGCACGGGCATGCCCCGTTCCACCTACATCGGCAAGGACGGCATCGACGTGCGCGACGACCTCGGCGGGCTCAACTGGTCGACGATCCCCAAGGTGTTCATCGAGACCGGCAACATGCGCAACGCCACCGACGCCGCCCTGCTCAAGAGCGCCGACTTCCGCCAAAACGTGGCGGTAGCGCTGTGCAACGGCATCGCCGACTTCCTCGCCGGGAGGTAAAAGGGCGGATCTGACGGGCCATCAGATAACGTCTGCGCGATGGACCTGACGTACGGGCCCGAACAGGAAGCGTTCCGGGCCGAGGCCCGGGCGTGGCTGTCGGCCAACGTCCCCCGGGAGCCGCTGCCGTCGATGGACACGGCCGAGGGATTCGAGGCGCACCGGGCCTGGGAGCGCCGCATGTTCGAGGACCGTTGGTCGGTCGTGTCGTGGCCGACTGAGTACGGCGGGCGCGACGCGGGCGTGCTCGAGTGGCTGGTCTTCGAGGAGGAGTACTGGCGGGCGGGGGCGCCAGGCCGGGTGAGTCAGAACGGGATCTTCCTGCTCGCGCCCACGCTCTTCGAGTTCGGCACCGACGAACAGAAGGCGCGCTATCTGCCGGCGATGGCGAGCGCGGAGGAGATCTGGTGCCAGGGCTGGTCGGAGCCCAACGCCGGGAGCGACCTGGCCGGTATTCGCAGCAAGGCGGTGGCCGACGGTTCCGACTACCTGCTCACCGGCCAGAAGACGTGGGCATCGCGCGGCGCGTTCGCCGAGTGGATGTTCGGCCTGTTCCGCACCGACCCGTCGGCCGAGCGCCACCGCGGCCTCACCTACTTCCTGATCCCGATGGATGCGCCGGGCGTGACGGTGCGGCCGATCGCCCAGCTCGACGGCGAGACGGGCTTCGCCGAGGTGTTCCTCGAGGACGTGCGCGTGCCCGCGTCGCAGGTGCTGGGCGAGGTGAACCAGGGCTGGGGCGTCGCTATGGCGACCGCGGGGTCCGAACGCGGCATGAACCTCCGCAGTCCCGCCCGCTACACCGAGGCGGCCGGGCGGCTCGTCGACCTCCACGGCGAGCTGGGCGAGGATGCCCACGACCCAGCGCTGCCGGCCGATGTCGCGCAAGCGTGGATGGACGCCGAGGTGTACCGCCTCCACACCATGTGGACGGTGTCGAAGGTGCTGACCGGCGGCAAGGTCGGCCCCGAGGCCAGCCTCAACAAGGTGTGGTGGTCGGAGATGGACGTGCGCCTGCACGAGACGGCGCTACGTCTGCTCGGGCCGCGAGCCCATCTGCTCCCGGACGCGCCGGAGGCGCACAACGGTGCGTCCTGGCTCGACGGCTACCTGTTCTCACTGGCGGGGCCGATCTACGCAGGGACGAACGAGATCCAGCGCAACGTGATCGCCGAGCGCGTGCTCGGGCTGCCGAGGAGCTGACGTGGACTTCGCCTTCAGCGACGACCAGCGCCTGTTCCAGCAGACGGTGCGCGAGGTCTTCGACAAGGAGTGTGCGACCGAACACCTACGCGCCGCGTGGGCGAGCGACGACGGGCGCGTGGCCGGCGTGTGGTCGAAGCTGGCGGAGATCGGTGTCGTCGGCCTCATGGCGCCCGAGGGCGAAGGTGGGATGGGGCTCGACGACGTCGACCTCGTCTTGCTGCTCGAGGAGTCGGGCCGGTCGGGCTTGTGCGACCCGCTGGTCGAGAACGCGGCCGTGGCCGTGCCGTTGCTGCGCGACGGCGGCGATGGCGAGTGGCTGTCGCGCATCGCGTCGGGCGACGCGCTGGCAGCTGTGGGGTTTGCGTCCGAGCCGTACGTGGTGGCTGCCGGCGCCGCCGACGTTCTGCTCCTGCTCGGGGCGCGCGACGAGGTGTGGGCGGTTCCGACCGGAGAGGTGGCCACCAAGGAGGAGCCTGCCCTCGACCGGGGACGCCGGCTGTTCCGCGTGTCGTGGTCGCCCGGCTCGGGCACTTGTCTCGCGCGCGGAGCGGACGCCCGCGCCCTGGCCGATGCTGCCTTCGACCGCGCTGCCCTCGGCACCGCCGCGCAGCTGGTGGGTTTGGCGGACCGCATGATCGAGATCACGGCTGAGTACGCCAAGGAGCGCGAGCAGTTCGGCAAGCCGATCGGCAGCTTCCAGGCGGTCAAGCACCATCTCGCCAACGCGCTGCTCAAGCTCGAGTTCGCCCGGCCCGCCGTGTACCGCGCCGCGCACTCCATCGCCACCGACTCGCCCGACCGGGCCCGCGACGTGTCGATGGCCAAGGTGTTCGCCGGCGAGGCAGGCCTGCTGGCCGCCAAGGTCGGCCTCCAGGTGCACGGTGCCATCGGCTACACCTGGGAGCACGACCTCCACCTCTTCATGAAACCGGCGTGGGCCCGGGCCGCCGCCTACGGCGACATCGCCTGGCACCGCGCTCGCGTCGCCCGGTGTCTCGGCCTAGCGTGACCGCCATGCGAACCAGGCTGGGTGTGCTCTTCACGACCATTGTTCTTGCCGCGCTGGTGGCTCTGCCCAGCTCGGCGAATGCAGCTGCCGCCTTCACGTTCACACGAACGCCGAGCGGTGGCCCGGATGGAACCAGCATCACGCTCAACGGCACCTGCGGCGCCGATGACCATGTGAGCGCGATCCTCAGCAACAAGGACAGCGACGCCATCCTCATCGTGGGCCAGGGCACGTTCAGCGTCGGCCCAGGCGGTACGTGGCACGGCAACATCACCGTGAACAATCTCGGTCGTCAAAGCGGCCAGGATCTCGACCTGCGCGTGACGTGCGGACCGGACACGCAGACGCAGCCCTTCTTCTACATCGACAAGACGACCAACAGCTCGCCGACGGTGCTCACGGCATTGGCGCAGGATGGGTGTGCTGTCGCGTTCTCGTTTCAGTTTCAGTACCTGCCCTGCCCGCCGCATGTGAAGGGCTTCAATGCCGGCGTGATGACGCAGACCAACTTCTACGCCGACAACGGCACCGGAGGCGCGTCCGTCGCAGTTGGCGATGTGGAGGGCAACGGCACACCCGACATCGTCGTGGGGTCAGGGCCTGGCCACTCGCCGATGGTGTGGGTGTTCAAGCAGAACGGCACGCCGGTCACGTCGTTCGTTCCCTATGATCCCAACTTCAAGGGCGGCGTCAACGTGGCGGCGGCGGATGTCACCGGCGACAGCAAGGCCGAGATCATCACCGGGGCGGGCTCCGGCGGCGGGCCCCACGTCCGCATCTTCAACGGCTCTGGCCAGGCCGTCGGCGGCTTCTTCGCCTATGACCCGGCGTTCCACGGCGGCGTGAACGTTGCAGGCGGCGACCTCAACGGTGGCGGCAAGGCCGAGATCGTCACCGGCGCCGGGCCGGGCGGCGGGCCGCACGTGCGCGTGTTCGACGGATCCGGCTCGCCGGTGGGCAGTGGCTTCTTCGCCTATGACCCGCACTTCGTGGGCGGCGTCAGCGTCGCTGCGGGAACCAATCGCATCGTCACCGGCGCTGGTCGTGGCGGTGGCCCCCACGTTCGCCTGTTCGACGGCGCGGGTACCCCGTCGGGCGGCGGGTTCTTCGCCTACGACGGAGCGTTCTTCGGTGGTGTGTGGGTGGCGCTCGGCCCTAACGGGATCGTGACCGGTCCCGGCTCCGGCGGCGGGCCCGACGTTCGCGAGTTCTCGCTGAGCGGCGCGAAGACGGGCGAGTTCCTCGCCTACGAGGCGGCCTTCACTGCTGGCGTGAAGGTCGCGGCCCTCGGTCCCGGTGGCGGCTCGTCGTCGACATCCGGACCCGGCGGCACCACGACCA
>JAFATL010000614.1 GCA_019243975.1 Actinomycetota bacterium
GCGAGGAACACCTCGTTGAACTCGGCCTCGCCCGTGATCTGCACCAGCGGCCGCACCTCGACACCGGGCGCCCGCATGTCGACGACGAACAGCGTGATGCCCTTGTGCTTGGGCGCCTCGCGGTCGGACCGGGCCAGGCAGATGCCCCAGTCGGCGAACTGCGCGTACGACGTCCACACCTTTTGGCCGGTCAGCGACCATCCGCCCTCGACCCGCTCGGCGCGCGTGGTCAGCGACGCCAGGTCGCTGCCTGCGTCGGGTTCGCTGAACAGCTGGCACCACAGTTCTTCGGCCGGCAGCAGCTTGGGCAGCCAGCGCGTCTTCTGCTCCTCGGTGCCGTGAGCCAGCAGGGTCGGGCCCACCAGGTTGATGCCGATGCGCCCCACCATCTCGGGCGCTCGGGCCCGGGCCAGCTCCTCCTGCACGATGTAGTGGGCGCCCGCGCCGAGCCCCCGGCCGCCGTACGCCTCGGGCCAGGCCACACCCACCAGCCGCTCGGCGGCCAGCGTCGCCTGCCACGTGCGGAGGTAGGCCACCTCCTCGGCCAGGTCGTCGAACTTGGGCGGGGAACCCCGCCCGTACTCCCACGGCAGGTTGTCGCGCAGCCACGCCCGCACCTCGTGGCGGAATGCGTCCTGCTCGGCGGTAGGCGCCAGGTCCATGGTGGCGGCGATACTACGAGGCGATGGACTTCGAGCTCTCCGACGACCAGCGCGCCCTGCAAGAAGCGGCGCGCGATGTGCTGACCGACCTGGCCCGACCGCGCGACGGCTTCGGCACCGAGCTGTGGAAGGCCATGGTCGACCAGGGCTGGCTCGGCGTCGAGGTGGCCGAGGACGCGGGCGGGCTGGGCATGACTGCCGTCGAGTCGGCCGTCGTGCTCGAGGAGCTGGGCCGCGCCGTGGCACCAGTGCCCTACCTCGAGGCGGTGCTCGCCCTCGGCGTCCTCACCGCGGCCGGCAACCAGCAGGCGATGGTCGAGCGTGTCCTCGGCGGTGACGCCATCGCATGCGTCGCCTGGCGGGAGGACCAGCCGGTGCCGTTCGCACCCGTCGCCGACGTGGCCATCGTCATCGCCGGCGACGAGCTGTATGCCGTGGAGCTCGACGAGGGCCGCCGTCCCGAGGCGGAGCCGGCCATGGACATCACCCGCCCGCTGGGGTGGCTCAAACTCGACGCCTCCACGACCGGTACGCGCATCGGCGGCAAGAGCGAGGTCGACGCGCTGTTGGAGCGGGGCGCTGCCTACACGTCAGCGGAGATGCTGGGTGGGGCCGACCGTGTCCTCAGCATGAGCGTCGACTACGCCAAGGAGCGCCACCAGTTCGGCCGGCCCATCGGCAGCTTCCAGGCCGTCAAGCACCGCTGTGCCGACATGCTTGTCGACGTCGAAGGGATGCGGTCGGCCGCCTACTACGCGGCCTGGTGCATCGGCGCCCAGCATCCCGACGCGTCGATCGCGGCGTCGACGGCCAAGGTGTGGTGCTCGGACGCGGCCAAGCGCGTCATGGCGTCGGGACTGCAGGTGCACGGTGGCATCGGCTTCACGTGGGAGCACGACCTGCACCTCTACCTCAAGCGTTCGCAGCTCGATCAGCTCCGGTTCGGAGACGCCGCCTTCCACCGCGACCGCCTGGCCGCGCTGGTGCGATCGCGCGTGGAGGCCGGCCAGAGCGTGGTCTGACGCGCGACCATTGACGTGATGCGCGACAGGGATTGGGACCGGTTCGGTGCCCTGGTGGGTGTCATGGCGGTCGCCGTTCTCGTCGTCGCCGTCTTTCTGAGCGGCTCGCCCCCGAAGCCGACGTCCACCAACGACGAGATCCGCCTGTTCATCGTCGACAAACGGTGGGCGATCCTCACGCAGGCCTGGCTCTTCTGTCTGGCGTCGGGCCTGTTCGTGTGGTTCGCGGGTGCCGTCCGCAGCGTGTTTCGCCGGGCCGAAGGCGACACCGGCCACCTGGCCAACGTGTTCTTCGGCGTCTCGGTGCTGGCGCAGGCGGTGGTGATGATGGCGTTCGTGGTGTACGGCGCCTACGCCTACAAAGCCGGTGCCACCGCGTCGGCCGACCTCGCCCGCTTCGTGTTCGACGTGGGCGCGCTTGGCCCGGCGTTCGCCGGCTTCCCTTTGGCGGTGGCGGCGTTCATCTACGCGGCGCTGGCGTTCGGCACCGAGGCGTTGCCGCGCTGGACGGGGTGGTTGGCGCTACTGACCGCCGCCGCCCAGATCGTCGGCACGTTCGGCATCTTCGCCAAGACCGGTGCCATGTCGGTCGAGGGCGTGTTCGGCTTCGTGCCGTTCGTGGTGGCGATGGTGTGGGTGCTGGGGGTCAGCGCGGCGATGTTCCGCGCCCTCACGCCGTCGGGGTCACGAGCGAGCGGATAGCGGCGCGGTCGGGCTTGCCGGCTGCCAGCGTCGGCATGGCGTCGATCACCAGCACCCGTTCGGGCGTCTTGAAGCGCGCCACGCCCTGCGACTCGAACCACTGCCGGCAGGCGTCGAGGTCGAACCGGTCGTCGGCCACGACCACCGCTGCCAGTCGCTCGCCCAGCCGCTCGTCGGGGTAGCCGACGGCGACGGCGTGTCGCACCCGAGGATGGGCCTCGAGCACGGCCTCGACCTCGGCCACGCTGATGTTCTCGCCGCCTCTGATCACCATGTCCTTGATGCGACCCGTGATCGTCAGCCAGCCGTCGCCGTCGATGCGGGCGCGGTCGCCGGTGTGGAACCAGCCGCCGCGCGAGAACGCGCCGTCGTTGTCGGCCGGGTTGGCGTAGCCGGCGAACAGCTCCGGCCCCCGCACCAGCAACTCGTCGTTGGCGCCGAGCTTGATCTCGACCTCCCCGACGGGGCGGCCGTCGGTCTCCCGGGCCCGCTCGACCGGGTCGCCGGCCAGGCTGGTCGTCATGGTCGGCGCCTCGGTGGAGCCGTAGGTGCGCTTGACGAGGGCGCCGATCCGTTCGCTCGCCTCGGCCACGAACGCGGGGCTGACGCCGGCCCCGCCGCTGGAGATGAGGCGCAGACTCTTCACGCGTTCGGAAGAGAAGCCCGGCGCGCCCATGAGGCCGATGAAGAACGTGGGCGGGCCGATCATGAAGCTGATGCGGTGCTGCTCGATGAGCTGGAGCGCGTGCTCGGGGTCCCACTTGGCCATCAGCACCGTCCGCATGCGCGCCGCGCCGGCGACGAGGATGCCGTTGAGGAGCCCGGAGATGTGGGCCAGGGGCGCCGGCATGAGCACGGCGTCGTCGGCAGTGAGGCCATGTACGTCGCGCATCAGCGCCGCCTTGTAGGCGAGCGCGCGTTGCGTGTGGATCACGGCCTTGGGCGCGCCCGTCGAGCCTGACGTGAACAGCACCGCCGCCACGTCGGTCGGCCGCGCCGCGTTGGCGGTGACCGGCCTGCCGTCGGGCAGCTTGTCGCCGTCGACGACGAGCTTCGGCTGGGTGGCCGCCAACATGCGCTCGACCTCCACGGGGCCCGCCTGGTGATGGAGGGGAACGGCGACGGCGCCGAGTCGCCAGCAGGCGCGGTACAGGAGCATGGCGGCGTCGACATTGGGCAGCTGCCACGCCACCGCGTCGCCGCGGCGGACACCTGCCTCGCGTAGGCCGCCGGCGACGGCGGCGATGCGCGCGTCGTCCGCCAGCACCGTGTCGAGGGGCGCCGTGTCCCAGGGCCCCCCCGGCCGGCGGTACTGCGTGGCCCGGGCAGGTTGGTGGGTGGGACGGATCACGCCGCCGGCAGCCCCATCGGGTTGGGATAGGGGATGGCCTCGTTGGCCTGGAGGGCGGCCAGTGCAGGCGCCAACGCGTGGGCCAACGCGTAACAGCCGTCGTCACCCAGGGCACGCCACGGGGCCAGGGCGAGCTCGTCGGTGCGCACCTCCACGCGCTCGCGCATCGCCGTTCCGGTGGCGGTCAGCGCGCCTGCGCCGTCCAGCCAGCCGTGCTCGCGCAGGCGGTCGGCGGCCGCCGCCCACTCGTCCTCGGACCATCCGCGCGCGCCGCGCAGGCGCTCGGCCGGCACCATCCCGCTGGCCGACATGAGCACGTGCGCCTCCAGGCCGTCGATGCCCTCGGACACGAGCACGCTCACGTGGCCGTCACCCCGGTACTCGCGCAGGATGGTGAGCGCGTGCCACAGCCGCAGCACGTCGCCGTCGGGCCACGGTAGCGATGCGTTGGCGGCGGCCAAGGCCCGGCCGACTGGGTCCACCGTCTCGGCGGCTTGCATCGCGAGGTCGGCGGCCTTCGAGAAGTCGGCCCCGTCGGTGAGACGCTCGAG
>JAFATL010000095.1 GCA_019243975.1 Actinomycetota bacterium
CGAGCAGTGGATGGCCAACGCCTACCCCGGGCTGTACCAGGGCCTCATCGCCACGTGCACGTTCCCCGACGCCGACTCCACCGCCCAGCAGATCCTCGACTACGCGCTGCTCGCCAACTACCTGGGCGTGCCGATCTCGGGCGACGCTTCGGGCCCGACGCTCGGTGGTGTCGTGCCGGTGGGGACGATCACTGGCGAGCTCATGCCGAAGCGGGGGTGGACGACCATGCAGGCCGCGCAAGTCGCGGGCGACGGTGTCGCCAACCTGCCGGTGTCGTGGAACTGGGCGTTCAGCGCCTACTCGTACTTCCAGCTCGGTGACCCGACCACGTGCCCGTCGTCGATCAAGAAGCAGGCGTACAACCCGACGACGAACCCGGGTGGCGTGCGCTGCGGCGTGATCGACTGGCAGGTGAACCAGCTGGGCACGCGGCCGCCCAGCGTGTGGACCGCGCAGGAGCAGAAGGCGGGGCACGGGTTCGCGGGTCTACCCGTCGACAACGTCGGCGTGCAGTACGGGCTGAGCGCGCTGGAGCAGGGGCAGATCTCCCCTGCGCAGTTCGTCGACCTCAACGCCAACATCGGCGGCGGCACGCCCGACCTGTTGCCCCGTCCCGAGCGCGTCGCCGCGGATGAGCCGGCGCTTGCCAACGCGTACCGCACCGGCCTCATCAATGAAGCGACGACGCTCGACCAGGTCGCCATCATCAACCTGGCCGGGCCCAACGACCCCGGGCTGGCGCACGACTCGTTCCGCGCCTTCGCGTTGCGGTCGCGTCTCGACCATGCCCACGGCGCGCACGCCAACCAGGTGATGTGGCAGGGGCCGGCGCCGATCATCGGCGACCCGGTGAAGCTCAACACGACCGCGCTCGACGCCATGAACCGGTGGCTGTCCGCCATCGAGAACGACCACTCGGCCCGCTCGCTGCCCACCAAGGTGATCGCCGACAAGCCCCATGACGTCGTCGACCAGTGCTCGAACGGCACCGGGGTGAACGTGCACGACGGCATCTGCGGTTCGGCCGTGGTGCCCGTCTACGGCACGCCCCGTACGGTCGCGGGCGAGCCGATCGCCACCGACCAGAACAAGTGCCAACTCAAGCCGCTGCGGCGCAGCGACTACCACGTCACCTTCACCGACGCCGAATGGGCGACGCTGGCCAAGGTCTTCCCGTCGGGCGTGTGCGACTACACCAAGCCCGGCGTCGACCAGCAACCGGTCGTGCCGTGGCTCACCTACCTCGACGCCAAGGGCGGCGTGATCTACGGCGGCGCGCCGATGGGTCCCGCACCGGTGTCGGTTCCCTTCGGTTGAGTGCCTACTAATTCGTAGACAACACTACTACGCAGTGTAGAGTAGTGGTCGTGGAAACGACCCAGTTGTTGAAGGGCGTGCTCGACCTCGCCGTCCTGTCGGTGCTGGCCGACGACGACGGCTACGGCTACGACGTCGTGCGCAGGCTGCGGGAGGCGGGGCTCGAGGAGGTGGGCGACGCGTCGGTGTACGGCACGCTGCGCCGGCTGTTCTCGGGCGGCGCGTTGAGCTCGTACGTCGTGCCGTCGGAGGAGGGCCCGCACCGCAAGTACTACGGCTTGACGGCGCGGGGCCGCGACCTGCTCGCCGACATGAGCAAGGAGTGGCGCGACTTCGCAGACATCCTCCAGCGACTGACTGCGCGTGCGGGCGAGGCGGCGGCATGAGCGCGACCGACGCATACGTCGCCGCGGTCCGCTCGCTCATCCAGCACCTGCCGACCGTCGAGCGCGAGGAGATCCTCGAGGACCTCACCAGTCAGCTCAACGAGGAGGCGGCCGAACCCGGCATCGCGCTGGAGCAACGGCTCGGTACGCCGTCGGCCTTCGCGGCGGAGTTCGTGGAGTCATTGGGTGTGGTGAGCCGTCATGAGGTGACCCAGCCCGCGCCGATGGTCGCCGAACCGACGGCCGTGCGGCGGTGGTGGAGCGACGTGGCGCCGGCGTGGTGGATGCTCCGACCCTTCGTCATCGCCGGCACGATCGTGTTGCTGCTTGCCCGCCACCGGGAGGACAGCCTCACGCGGCTCCTGCTGCTGGCGTTGGGCGCCGTCGTAGCCGCTTCTGCGGTGTCGTGGTCGCGACGCCAGGGCGTGAACGGCGGCCGGTGGAACCTCGCCCTGTCTGCCGTCGGTGTGGTGGCGGCGCTCGCCGTCGGGTTCGCCCTCGTGGGCGGGGCGGACGGCAGACGCAGCATCCTCGTGCGGCCGGTTCCGGCGGCCGCCATCGAGATGAAGTGCGCGATGGTGGCGAAGCAGGGCGTGATCCGTCCTCCCGTCGACAGCCCGAAGGTCGGCCCGGCCAAGCCCTTCGCCCCGCCCGACGTCCCGCCCA
>JAFATL010000382.1 GCA_019243975.1 Actinomycetota bacterium
GTCGGAACCGTTGGCGTGCAGGCCGCGCTCACCATCCCCTCCACCCTCAACCACACCGACGTCACCACCCCGGTGGCCGGGCCCGTGTACGGCGTCGTCGTGCACGGCGACGTGGGCGACGTCGTCGTGCAGGCCGGACCCCGCAACGCGGTGGTCTTCGCCAAGCAGTGGAACTTCGTGGAGCCCACCGCCAGCACGTCGATGTCGAACGGCGTGCTGACCGTCACCACGGCGTGCCCGCAGGTACCGGTTCCGCAGAACAACTGCGCCGTCGATGTGACCGTCACCGTCACGGCGCCCGCCAGCGTGCAGGCCGCGGCCAACGTGGGCGACATCACCACCAAGGCCATGACCGGCGACGAGGCGCTGCAGGCCAACGTGGGCCAGGTGCACGTGACCGGCCTGCGCGCCAACGCGTTGACCGTGCGCGGCAACGTCAGCGACATCACTGCCGAGCTGCTCAACGCCCCGTCCGCTACCCGTCTCAGCACCGACAACGGCGACGTCAGCGTAAGCGTGCCCCGCGGCGCCTACGCGTTGACGGCCGGCACCGGTCGCTACACGGGCAACGTGCACGTCGACGGCATCGCCAACGACCCCAAGGCACCGCGCACGCTGGCGGCCACGTCGCACGTCGGCGACGTCACCGTCACGGGCCGTTAGATCCCGGCCCGCACCTCGACGTCGGCCTCCGACGGGTCGATGGCCATGATCACGCGGTTGCGGCCCGCCGCCTTGGCCTCGTAGAGGGCCTGGTCGGCGAGCGTGAGGGTGGCCGACGGCGATCGGCCGGCCCGGTGCACGGCGACGCCTGCGGAGAACGTGGTGACGGGCCCGGATGCACGCCAGTCCTCGGCGATGCGGTCGAACGCCGACTGCGCCTGGGCGTCGACGCCGCGAAGGATGATCACGAACTCCTCGCCGCCGTAGCGGGCCACCGAGTCGCCCTCGCGCAGGAAGCGCTCGAGGAACGTGGCCAGCGTCGACAGCACGCGGTCACCCGCCGGGTGGCCGTAGCGGTCGTTGACGGCCTTGAAATGGTCGAGGTCGAGGATCGCCACCGCGTCGCCCGGCGTCACCAGGCCCAGTGACTGGTCGGCCTGGCGGCGGTTGCCGACCCCGGTCAGCGCGTCGCGCATCGACGCCTCGAACAGCACCTTGGTGGCCTCCAGCCGCTCGAAGGCGAGCCCGGCCTGGGTGGCGAACGTGCGCGCCAACCCGTTCTCGAAGTGGTCGAGGCGCGTCTCCGCCTCGGTCTCCATCACGACCATCACCAAGCCGAGCGGCTGTGACGCGCCCCGCAGGGGGAGGAACACGACGGGCTGGCCGCCCGCCGCGTGGGTGAGGTCGCCGGCCAGGGGCTGGCCCGGATGGCCGTTGACGGTGCCGTCGTTCATCGACTGGCGGGCCGGCATGTCGAGCCAGCGCACGTGCACCTCGCTGGCGGGGGAGGGCCACCGGCACGCGCCGGCGCCGCGCAGGCCGCCCGCCGGGTCGACCAGCATCACGATGGAGCAGCGGCCGTCGAGCAGGTCGCGCGCCAGCTCGGCCACACGGTCGGCCGCGGCCGCGGGCTCGTCGGCTGCGGCGAGTGCAACGGTTGCCTGTACCAGCGCCTCCATGGCGCGCATGCGGCCGATGTCGACGGTCTCGGCCTCGCGGCTGCGGCTCGACACCCACGCCAACGACTCGCCGATGATGAGGAACGCGGCCATCACGATCACGGTGGACTGGTAGCCGCGTGCGTTCATGTGCACCCACAGGCCCGGTGCAAGGTACGACAGGGTCGCGAGCGGGAGGATCTTCAACGCCGTGCCGCGCGGGTGGGCGACACCGAGCCAGGCGGCGGTGATCATGTAGTAGATGCCGTACGTCCACGGGTCGTACTGCACGATGTTGCCGGCGGCGATGAGCGCCAGGGCGGGGATGACGAGCGCCAACGTCGCCGACCGGTTCCACCGTTGCCACGGTGCGAACAACGCCACGAGACCGGCCACGATCGAACCCGCCGTCACGGCCAGCAACTCGCCCTTGCTGCCACCGCGGTGGGGCAGGAACGCGGTCGCGATGAAGATGACGCTCCCGCACAGGTACAGGAGGCCTGCCAGACGGCCGATTACGCGATGGGACAGGAAGTCCGTCACCAGGTCCCCTATCGGTCCCCCGGGCAGCTTCCTGAGGGACGGCAAAGCATGCCAGGCGGCGCCTCGGGGCGAAAGGGGCGTTGCCAAGACGGGCGAATCACGCAAGCGTGAGGGCGTGCGCCAGGTGTTCCCCAACCACGACGAGGTCGATCCCATCGACGCCTATGGGCGGCTCGATCGGCTTCCCGACGGGCGACCGCGTGTGCGACTCAACATGATCGCCAGCCTCGACGGGGCCGCCGCCCTCGCGGGCCGATCGGGCGCGTTGGGTGGCTCCGCCGACAAGGCGCTGTTCGCGGTGCTGCGCTCGTTGGCCGACGTGATCCTGGTGGGCGCGGGCACCGTGCGGGCCGAAAAGTACGGGCCGCCGCACCTCGACGACGAGGCGCGAGGTCGCCGCCGCGAGGCCGGGCTGGCCGAGGTGCCCGAGATCGCCGTGGTCACGCGGTCGTGCCACTTGGAGTGGGAGTCGAAGTTCTTCACCGAGGCGCAGCGGCGCCCGGTCGTCGTCACGGTTGCCGGCGCCGATGAGGCTTCGCGCCGTCGCGCCGACGCGGTGGCCGACGTGCTCCTGGCCGGCGACGACGACGTCGACCTGGCCCAGGCCGTGCAGCTACTCGGCGAGCGCGGTCACGACAACGTGCTGTGCGAGGGCGGCCCCGGCGTGGCCGCGCAGGCGGCCGCCGCCGGTGTCATCGACGAGGTGTGCCTCACGGTCGCACCGCTGGTGGTCGGGGGCGACGCCCACCGCATCCTCGACGGGCCCGAGGTCGACCCGGCCCAGCGCATGCACGTGGTCCACGTGCTCGAGGCCGACAGCTACCTCTTCATGCGCTATTCCAGGCCTCCCAGCTGAGGTTCCAGTCCATGGTGCCGGGGTCGGCCAGGTCGGGGGCGGCGCCGGCGCTGTGGATGTCGATGATGTCGCCCCGCTGGGTGAAGTCGTAGAACCACTGCGCATCGGCGGTGCTGAGGTTGATGCAGCCGTGCGACACGTTGCGCTGACCCTGGTCGGGCACCGACCACGGCGCCGC
>JAFATL010000410.1 GCA_019243975.1 Actinomycetota bacterium
CGGGTTCGCTGTCGGCCTTGTAGGCGAGCAGCACGGCGCGGCCAGCTTTGCGGGTGACCTGGCTCACCGTGCCCGCCTGGAAGTTCTTCGCCGAGGCGCGGACCGGGGGGAGCTCGCTCTGCTCCGCTGATTGCACCGTCGGCGCGCTGGACGCGGGTACGGCCTCCATGCGGATGCTGTTGAGCTTGTCGGTGAAGGTGACGGCGCCTCCGACCTGGGTTCGCGCCCAGCCTTCGGGCACTTTGACACTGAACCCACCCGACGGTGGCGTGAACGCCACGAACACCTGGTTGTCGGGGATGTCGCCGGCGGGGTTGACCTCCGGCCCGTTGGAACCGACGCCGGAACCGGCCACGGTCGACGACACCGTTGTCGACGATCCCGGCGAGGCCGACGAACTCGAGGCTGACCTCGACGAGCTCCCGCCGCTGCACGCGGTGAGGGTCACCCCCACGGCAATTGACCAGGCAGCTATTCGCGCGCTGCGGTGCATGGGGCGCTCCCTCGACTCGGCGATGCGTCGACGGTACGGATCAGGCCGTCAGCGGCCCCTGCAGCCAAGGTCAACGCAACCTCAACTCTTCACCAACGACTGGTCACGCTCAGGGTTGACGATCGGGCCAACCCCTACGCTGGGGCCGTGCGAGAGCGGCTGCTCATCGTTGAAGACGACGCTGTCATCGGCGCGGGTTTGGTCACGGCGCTCGAAGCCAACGGGTACATCGTCGAGTGGGCTACCTCGGGCGCCGACGCATTGTCTCGTTGCGATTCGTGCGTGCCCGACTTGGTCCTGCTCGACCTCGGCCTGCCCGACTCCGACGGCACCGAGGTGTGCCGCCGACTGCGGGGAATGGCGCCGGAGACCCGCATCGTGGTGCTCACCGCACGTCGCGAGGAGATCGACGTGATCCTCGCGCTCGAGTCCGGCGCCGACGACTATCTCACCAAGCCGTTCCGTTTGGCCGAACTGCTCGCCCGTCTCCGCGCCCACCTCCGTCGTTCCCGTCCGAGCGAGGGCACCCCCGACCAGCTGCTGGTCCGGGACCTCTCCATCGATGTCGCAGCTCGGCGGGTCACCGTCGGACGGGACGAAGTCGAGCTCCGGCCCAAGGAGTTCGACCTTCTCGCCCTGCTTGCGGTCGAGGCCGGCCGCGTGGTGACTCGGGAGCGGATCATGGCTGACGTGTGGGATGAGCACTGGTTCGGTTCCACCAAGACCCTCGACACCCACATCTCCGCCCTCCGGCGGAAGCTTGATGGGACGGGGGCACCGAGCCGGATCACCACGTTGCGCGGCGTCGGCTACCGCCTCGAGACTGAATGACCCGCCGCGTCCTTTCCGCCATCGTCATCGTGGCCGCCCTCGTCATCGTCGGCTTCGGTGTTCCACTCGGCGCGGCGGTGCAGGACCTGTATCGCGAGGAGGCCCTCGCCGAACTCGTGCGGGAAGCGGCCCGCGCCGGGACCAGCGTTCCGTCTACCGACCCGAGCGACCCGATCGAGCTGCGCCACCCCGCCCACGGGGTCGACCTTGCCGTGTACGGGCCGGACGGCCGACGTCTCACCGGTACCGGACCGGCGCACGGCGGAGACGAGGTCACGGTTGCCGCCACTGGGCGGATCGCCGAACACGAGGGCGATCCCTTCGTCGTCGCCACTCCCATCAGCAGCGCCGAGCAGGTCGTCGCCGTCGTGCGCGCCGAGCTCCCGGCGTCCACCGTCGCGAACCGGGTGCACCGCGCTTGGCTGCTCATGTCAGCACTGGCCGCCGGGCTCCTCGTGGTCGCGGTGATCGTCGGTCGCGCCCTGTCCACTCGCATCTCGAAGCCGGTGGCTGAACTCGCCTCGGCATCGGCCCGGCTGGGCCACGGCGACTTCACCGTTCGACCCGCCAGCTCCGGCATCGCCGAACTCGACGCCGCTGCCGACAACCTCGCGCTGACGGCTGAGCGACTCGGGCGTCTCGTGGAGCGTGAACGCGCCTTCAGTGCGGACGTGTCCCACCAGCTGCGCACCCCGCTCACCGGCTTGCGGCTGCACCTCGAGACGGCACTCGCGAACCCCACAGCCGATCCGCGGCCGGCGATGGACATCGCGCTGGGCGAAGTCGACCGCCTCGAAGGCACGATTGATGATCTCCTCGCGTTGGCGCGCGAAGAACCGACCGACCGTGGTCCCGTGGACCTCCGTGAGATCCTCGACGTCGTCGAACACGCATGGCACGGTCCTCTGGCCGCGCAGGGCCGGCCGTTACGCGTCGACATCGCCCCTGGGCCGCTGTCCGTACACGCGGCGCGGGCTGCCGTCGTGCAGGTCCTGGACGTGCTCGTGGGCAACGCGGCGCAGCACGGGAGGGGCGTCGTCCAAATACGGTGCTCCCGGGTGGGCGACGGCGTGGTTCTCGACGTGTCCGACGACGGTCCGGGCCCTGGACTGGACGCGGACGCCATCTTTCAACGGCGCGCGGGATCGGGTCATGGCATCGGCCTCTCGCTGGCCAGGTCACTCGTGCACGCCGAAGGCGGGCGGCTGCTACTCGCACATGCCGGGTCGCCCACGACGTTCCGGTTGGTGCTTCGCGACGCGGACCACGTCG
Organism: Actinomycetota bacterium; assembly: GCA_019243975.1. Lineage (GTDB taxonomy): Bacteria > Actinomycetota > Acidimicrobiia > Acidimicrobiales > JAFATL01 > JAFATL01. The sequence continues at coordinate 2,597 of JAFATL010000410.1, forward strand.
CGCCCACGGACTGAAAGGTTTCCAGCCGGGGGAGAGGCCTCAGTGCTACGCGCTGAGCGACTGGAGCAACGTCTGGAGCGCCGTCACCTCAGTGGTCGGGTTGGGCGACTTGGCCCGCACCGAGGTGAGCACCTTGTCGATCTCGCCGTCGAGGAAGTGCCAGGCCGTCGCGTCCTTTGCTTCGAGGACAGGCTGGTCCTTGTCCCAGGTGGTCTCGAGGTCCTTGGCCCGAGCGGTCGCTCCGGCGTTATCGCCTGCCTGCACCTTCGCCAGGGCGTCGGCCACGATGGTCCGCAAGGTGGCGACCTCCGCGGGCGGGAAGTGCTGGGTCGCGGCTTGCGGAGTCAGCGCCGGGCTGGAGCTGGAGCTGGAGGCTCCGGTCTCGTCGGCCGCGGACGTCGTGCTGTGGTTGTGACCGTGAGCGACACCGAGCACGACGGCCGTGACGGCGATGACCGCCGCGAAGTAGCCGAGCATGATCCGCTCCCGCTGCTTTCCGGGTGAAGGCGACGCCGTTTGTTTCTGACGTTCGGGCGCGTCGGCACGGGTGACCGTGAGGTAGATGACCGTCCCGAGGATGGCCAGCAGGAAGAGAATGCTGGTTCCGGCCGTTCCGAGTCCGATGCCGCCGTCGGCCTTGCTCGATCCGAACCAGTCGCCGAGGTTGGCGCCGAGCGGCCGGGTGAGGATGTAGGCGAGCCAGAAGGCGAGCACGGCGTTTGCCCCGAGCCGCCACCCGACGATGACGGCCACGATGAGCGCGACGGGGAGCAACACGGAGATGCCAGGGCTCCAGCCGGTCAGCTCGAGGGTCCAGTCGCCCGCGGCGGTGCCCAGGGCGAAGGTCACGAGGATGGCGAGCCAGTAGAAGAGCTCCCGGGGAAGTGTGTTGATGCTGTGGATCGAAAGGGTCCGCTCTCGCCGGTACCAGAGCCCGAACACGACGGCCAGCACGGCGGCGAAGATCGTGGTGCTGAGCGCCAGCGGCACGTGGTGGTCGTCGGTGAGGATGTCGGTGTACAGCGTGCCGGTGACGCTGAGGGCCACGACAGTCAACCAGTAGGCGAAGGGGACATACCTGGGAAGGCGCAGCTGCCAAAGGAGCACGACCGCCAGGACGACGGTGAAGATCGCGGCCGTCCAGCTGAGGCCCTTGCCGAGCGAGTTGTTGACCCAGTCGGCGAAGCTTTCACCGACGGTGGTGCAGAGCACCTTGATCACCCAGAACCAGAGGGTGACCTCGGGAACCTTGCTGATCACAGCTTTCGTGCGCGTCTCCGTGGTCATTGCCGGCCGAAGCTACGCATGACGAGAACAACGGGTGCTGCGAGGAAGGTCATCGGAAGCCAAACTCCGCCGCCCAACTTCCTACGCCCCGCGTAGGGAAATCCTCGTCAGGCCCACGCCTGACGGATGCTCAGCAGATTCTCAGCGCAGTGAGGTAAGGATGAGCTGTGTCGGAATTCTGGCCTGAGATCGCGCTGGGGCTTCCCTGTGTTGCGATGACGGTGGCTGCCCGCGCCGTGTTCGCTGATGGCGACACCTGGCCTCATCTCGTGGTGACGATTGCGGCGTTGCTGTTGCTCACGGCGTACGTGGTTGCCTGGGTGCGTCCGCCCTTGCCCTCGAGGCGCAGCTTGCGTCGCCCCTAGGGCATCGCTCGCGCCAGATGGTTCAGTCGCCGCCCCCTCGGCCGAGGCGCTCACGCACGCCGACTGCGGGGCCGATTGTCTTCTGAAGCCCGGCGGCGAGCTCGGCGCGCTGCGCGGCCGTGAGGTGCGCGGCAGCATGCAGCCCGAACCAGGTGTAGTAGGTCGGCGGCATCGAACCCTGGGTCACCGTGCGGGCGATATCCGTGCCCGAGCGGTGGTGGGCTGGATCCCAGGCGTCGAAGTTCAGGCGCCGGCGCCCGTCGCTCACATGGCCTTGGATCCACCACGAAACAGGCGCCACATGCTCGTACCACCGGCTCTTGGTCTGGTTGCTGTGGCAGTCGAAGCACGCAGCGACGGCGAGCGCCTTGGTGCGTGGGCTGTCCCACGTCGGCTCGGTACGGCCGGGCGGATCCGAGATGTGACCGGCGAAAGGTTGCATGACGGCGAAGGCGACGGCCAAGCCGAGCGGAATGAACATGAGCTTCTTCATCCTGGACAGCACTCATACCCAGGAAGCCGGATGACCGCAATTCTCGAGATGAGAACTTGCTTCAGCCAATGCGCCGTTCGTCGACACGCTGAAGCGCCAGGTCGAGGTAGTACGGCGTGGTGACCCACTCGTAGTGTCCGTCGCTTGCGTCGCGAAGCCTGCTGGCCAGGGCATGGCACTCTGCCGTCGAAGCGACGTCAAGGTCAGCTGCACGGGACGAGAGAGCATCGAGCGTTGCGGCATGCAGCTCGAACCCCTGGCGGGCCGACATGAGCACCGAGGTTGCGCCGGCGTACTTGACGGTCAAGCCGGCTGCGCGCGCCTCGGCCGGGAGCGCGGCGACGGCGTCTTCGGGCACACCTGCAGCTCGAACGGTGTCGTGCAGCAGGTTCCACGCGTCGCCGAGCGAGGGGTTGGCGGGATGGGAGGTGGGGCTTGGCTCAGGAAGCGGCTCGAGGGCGACGAGCCAACCGCCGGGACGGAGCAGCCCGGCGAGGTGTCGCAGCATTGCCGCCGGGTCGGGCTGATGCATGAGGAAGCAGCGGGTGTAGATGACATCGACAGGACCACCCAGCATCTCCGCGTCCAGCTGGCAGGCGTCCGCAGCGATGAACTCGACGTCTTCGAGCCCGAGGGCGTG
>JAFATL010000516.1 GCA_019243975.1 Actinomycetota bacterium
TGCGGCGGTGGCGACCGGCGCCGGGCGCCGGGCCTGAAACGGCCGCTCGCGGCAACGTGCTCGGCTCGCTCCGGCGCACCGTCACGCGACCGGTCGTGCTGCTCCCCGCCGTGGTGATCGCGGCCGCGGGCGGGTGGTACTTCGCCCGCTCGTCGTCACCGTCGACACCCGCCACCACGACCGTCTCCACGACTGCGGTGGCCACCGTCGGGAACATGCGCCAGACCGTGTCGGCGTCCGGGACGCTCGCACCCGCCGCCACCGAGAACCTCAACTTCGCGGTGTCGGGGACGGTGACCGCCGTCAACGTGAAGGCGGGACAGCCCGTCACCGCGGGCACCGTGCTCGCCACCGTCGACTCGGCCGCTCTGCAGAGCCAGGTGGTACAGGCCCAGGCAACCGTCGACTCGGCGTCGGCGCGACTGTCGTCGGATGAGACCGCCGGCGCGTCCAGCGCGCAGATCGCGTCGGACCAGGCCAACCTCACCGCCGCCAACGCCGGTCTGGCCAGCGCCAAGACCAACCTGGCGGGTGCGTCGCTCACGTCCCCCATCGACGGCACGGTCGCCAGCGTGAACCTGTCCGTGGGTCAGCAGCTCGGTAGCTCGGGCGCCTCGGCCGGCAGCCTCACCGGCAGCGGCACCGGCTCCGGTCGCTCGACGGCGTCGGGCTCGACGACGGGCCAGGGGAATGCCTCGTCGAGCTCGGCGTCGTCGTCGAGCGCGCAGATCCAGGTGATCAGCAGCGGCGCCTACGTCGTCAACCTCAGCGTCGACGACACCCAGATCGGCAGGATCGCCCAAGGCCAGGCGGCGACGGTCTCCCCGTCGAGCGCACCCGCAGGCCTCGGGTTCGGCAGGGGCGGCGGAGGTGCCGCCGCCCTTGCCGGAGCCGGCAATGCGTCCGGGTCCGGCAACGGGGCAACCGCCGGCCAGGCGGGTGGCAGCGGCAGCAGCAACAACGCCGAGACCGCCACCGCGACGGGCACGGTCACGTCGGTCGGGACGATCGCCTCGTCCAGCTCGGGGGTCTCGTCGTTCCCGGTCGTGGTCACCGTCAACGGCACGCCGACGGGCTTCTTCCCCGGCGCGACCGTGCAGGTCGACATCGTCTACAACGAGCTGGCCAACGCGTTGCACGTGCCGACGGCAGCCGTCACACAGTCGAACGGCCAGTCGTACGTGACGGTCGAGGAGAACGGCAAGAAGACGCAGAAGGCCGTGACGACCGGGCTGGTGTCGGGTGGCCAGACGCAGATCCTGAGCGGCATCACCGCGGGCGACCAGGTCGTCATCACCTTCACCACCCGCAACACCACCGGTACGAACGGCACCAACCGCACGGGCACCAACCGCGGCTTCGGCGGCGGTGGGTTCGTCGGCGGCACGGGTGGCGGCGGCGGCGGAGGGGGCGGGTTCGGGGGCTTCCGAGGCGGCAATGACTGAGCCCGTCATCGAGCTGCGCGACGTCGGCAAGATCTACCGATCGGGCCTGTTGGAAGTGGCGGCCGTGCAGGACGTGTCGTTGCGCATCGACGCTGGCGAGTTCGTCGCCATCGCCGGGCCCTCGGGCTCGGGCAAGTCGACGCTCATGCACATCATCGGCTGCCTCGACGTGCCGTCGTCGGGCACCTACCTGCTGGCCGGCGAAGACGTCAGCGCCATGGACGAAGACGACCTGGCCGAGGTGCGCAACGAGCGCATCGGCTTCGTCTTCCAGCAGTTCAACCTGCTGCCCTCCATGTCGGCGCTGCGAAATGTCGAGCTCCCGCTTGCGTACTCGGGGATTCCCCGTCACGAGCGACGCGAGCGGGCGCTCGATGCTCTGGCCCGGGTGGGGCTGGCGGAGCGCGTCGAGCACCGCCCCGGCGAGCTGTCGGGCGGGCAGCAACAGCGCGTGGCCGTCGCCCGCGCCCTCGTGACCGAGCCCGCGCTCATCCTGGCCGACGAGCCGACCGGCAACCTCGACTCGACGTCCACGCGCGATGTGCTCGGGTTGTTTCGCGAACTGCACCGGGCCGGCCGCACGATCGTGTTGATCACCCACGAGCAGGACGTGGCCGACGCGGCCGGGCGCACGGTGCGCATGCTCGACGGGCGTGTCGTTCGCAGCTCGATGTTGGAGTCCGTGCCGACATGAATTGGCTCGACACCGTGCGAACCGGCCTGGAGGCCATCCGCACCCATCGCCTGCGGTCGGGCCTCACCATGCTCGGCATCCTCATCGGCATCGCCGCAGTGATCCTCACCGTGGGGCTGGGTGAGGGCGCCCAGGCGCAGGTGCGTAGCCAGATCAACGCGTTGGGGACGAACCTGCTGATCGTCTCGCCCGGCAGCTCGACCAGCACGACGGGGATCCGCGGCGGCTTCGGCTCGGCGTCGACGCTGACCAAGGCGGACGCCGACGCGCTGGCGTCGAAGACGACCGCGCCCGACATCGCGGCGGTGGCCCCGGCCACGCAGGGCCAAGGCACGCTGGTGGCGGGCTCGACCAACTGGACCACGACCGTCGTCGGCACCACGCCGTCATGGCTGCACGTGCGGGCCCGCACCCTCGACAGCGGCCGGTTCATCACGTCGACCGACGAGCAGCAGACGGCGGCCGTCGTCGTGCTGGGCCCGTCGACCGCGAGCGAGCTGTTCGGCGGCCGCAGCCCCATCGGCCAGACCGTCACCCTCAACGGGATCCCGCTGCAGGTGGTGGGCGTGCTCGCGTCGACCGGCCCGTCGTCCAACTCCAACAACGACGACACCGCGGTGGTGCCGTACAGCACGGCGACGCAACGGTTGCTCGGCGGCTCGACGCGGACGTCGGTGGGTTCGATCTTCGTGGAGGCGTCGTCCTCGTCGACGCTCTCGGCCGCCTACCAGGAGACGCAGCAGGAGCTTCTCGCGATGCACCACATCGCCACGCCGACGGGCGCCGACTTCACCATCACCACGCAGCAGTCGCTGCTCACCACCGCCAACTCGGTGAACAAGACGCTCACCGTGCTGCTCGGCGGCATTGCCGGCATCTCCCTGTTGGTCGGCGGCATCGGCGTGATGAACATCATGCTGGTGTCGGTCACCGAGCGCATCCGTGAGATCGGCCTGCGCAAGGCGTTGGGGGCGCGGCCGGGCGTCATCCGTCGGCAGTTCCTCGTCGAAGCGTCGGTGCTCGGTCTCACGGGTGGCGTGCTCGGTGCTGTCGTCGGCGTGGTCGGCTCCCAGGTGCTGCCGCACTTCATCTCGTCGCCGGTGGCCCTGTCGCCCACGGCCACGGCGGCCGCCATCGCCATTGCCATCGCCATCGGGCTGTCGTTCGGGGTGTACCCGGCGACGCGTGCCGCCCGCTTGGCGCCCATCGACGCACTGCGGATGGAGTGACGATGTCGACCCGCACTCGTAAGCCGACGCGGCGTCGCCGCATCACCGCCCGCCTGATGGCGGGAGGGGGTCTCGCCGTCGTCGTGGTCGGTGGGCTGGTGGCGCGCGCCGCCCTGGCCGACTCGCCGGTGTCCTCGTCGTTCCGCACCGCGGTGGTGAAGAGCGGCACCGTGAGTCAGGTGCTCCAGCGCAGCGGCACGGTCGAGCCCATCGCCCAAGCGGCGGTGGCGTTCCCGGTGGCCGGGACGGTGTCGACGGTGCCCGTGCAGGCGGGGCAGACCGTCACCACCGGCCAGACGCTTGCCACCCTCGATACGACTGCCTTGCAGAATGACGTGGCGTCCAAGCAGGTGACGCTGGCCGCAGCACAGCTCGCGCTGTCCAACGCCCTCACCGCCGCCAACAACGCCGCCGCCCAGGCGACGACCACTACAACCGTCGCGTCGTCGACGGGCGGGTCGGGCGCCGGCGGCCGGAACGGGTCGGGTGGCGACACGTCGGCGTCGATCGAGGGCGCCGCCCAGCAAGTCGTGACCGCCAAGCAGTCGGTCGACAGCGCGGTCAGCACGGCGACGACGGCGGTGCAGAACGCGGCGGCCGCGTGCACGTCTCCGTCGTCCGATTGCTCGACGGCCCAGCAGAACTCGTTGGCGGCACTGCAAGCGGCCGCCGACGCCGAGAGCGCGCTGGCGAAGAGCGCGTCCGCCCTCGACTCGCTCCTCAACACAGGGTTCGTGACGTCGTCGACCTCGTCCAGCGCTTCTACGTCCAGTGCCTCGTCGGCACAGTCGTCGGCGGCGAACCGTTCGCAGGGCGGGAGCGGCAGCTCGTCGGCCGTGCCCTCGGCTGCCGACCTCGTCGCCGATCAGGCGGCCGTCGACGCGGCCGCCGCCGCGGTCACCGCGTCGCAGCAGAACCTCGCCCAGGCCACCATCGTCAGTCCCCTCAGCGGCACGGTTGCGGCGGTGAACCTGGTGCCGAGCCAGCAGGTGAGCGCCGGCTCGTCGACCGCCAACGTCATCGTCGTGGGCCCCGGCGGCTACGAGGTCACCACGACGGTGCCCGTCACCGACATCGCCAAGGTCAGCCCCGGTGAGGACGCGACGGTCACGCCCGACGGCACGACCACCGCCCTCGCCGGCAAGGTGGTGTCGATCGGCGTGTCGCCCAGCACGAGCGGCAGCACGACGACCTTCCCGGTGATCATCGGGTTCACCGATTCACCATCCGGCCTGCGCAACGGCGCCTCCGCCGCAGTCACCATCACCGTTGCCCACGCGGCCGACGTTCTCACCGTGCCGACGTCGGCCGTGCACGGCGCCGGCGGCCTGCACTTCGTCATGACCTTGACGAACGGCAAGACCACCAACACCCCCGTCCAGGTCGGCGCCATCGGCCCCGAACTCACCGAGGTCACCTCCGGCCTGCAGTCGGGCCAGACCGTGGTCATCGCCGACCTCACCCAACCCCTGCCGTCCTCCACCAACACCAACACCCGCGGCTTCGGCGGCGGCGGCTTTGGCGGAGGCGGCGGCTTCGGAGCCGGGCCCACCTTCCGCGCCGGCGGCTAACGGCCGTCGCCCGCGACGCGTCAGAACGGGAAGTAGCGGACTAGGGCCCCGGTGTTGCCCTCGCCGATGAGGGGGCCGTCGGGGCCGAAGGCGACGGAGACGCCGCCGGTGACGGTGGTGGGGAAGCCGAAGCGTTCGCCGAGGACCGTGCCGTCGGGGGTGAGGAGGCGCACGTGGGGCCCGCCGCCCGAGCCGGCGCCGGTGAGGATGCGGGGCCCGGCCGCCGTCTTGAAGGCGGCCACGTTGACGCCGCCGAGGAAGGCGGCGCTGTAGGCGAAGAACTCGCCGACCATCTGGCCGTTCTGGTTGAAGGTGCGGACGTCGGGGCCGCCGCCCGCGCCGGGACCGGTGACGATCTGGGCGTTGCCGCTGCCGAGCTGCGCCGCGGACACGCTGACGCCGCCGCCGAAGTTCGGCGCGTAGGCGAAGAACGACGACACCTGTGTGCCGTCGAGATGGAAGGCCCGCACGTGGGGGCCACCACCCGGGCCGGGACCGGTGATGATCTCGGCCTTGCCATCGCCGTCGAGGTCGGCGGCCGCCACGGTGACGCCGCCGGCGAACCGCGGGTCGTAGGCGAAGAACGACGCGACCGGCGTACCGTCAGGACGGAACACTCGCACGTTGGGCCCGCCGCCGGGACCGGGCCCGGTGATGATGTCGGGGTGGCCGGTGCCTTCGACGTCGCCGACGGCCACGTTCACGCCGCCATGGAAGTTGGGGTCGTAGGCGAAGAAGCCGGGACTGGCGAGGCCGAACTGGTTGGTGAACAGCTTGACGTGGGGCCCGCCGCCCGGGCCCGCGCCGGTGACGATCTCCGACCCCTGGTCGCCGGTGAGGTCGCCCGTCGCCACGTGCACGCCACCGCCGAAGCCGGGATAGGCGTCGAGCAACGCCAGCGCGTTGCCGGCGTCGAGCTTGCGGGTGGGTGAGTTCTTCAACGGCACGCCCGTCGACGTGAGCCGGGCGTCGATGTCGGTGGGCGACTTCTCGAGACCCTGCGCCACCAGCAAGGCGGCCGCACCTGACGCCATCGGCGCCGAGAACGAGGTGCCGCTCAGCAACTTGTACGAGTTGTTGGGCGCCGTGACCGGCAGGTTGACGCCGGGCGCCGACAGGTCGAGGTGGGCCCGGTTGGTGAAGTTGGTGAGGTTGTCGCTGGTGTCGTTGGCGCCGACCGACAACACGCCCGGGTAGTCGGCCGGGAAGATCGGCGTGCTGGAGCCGTCGTTGCCGGCGGCGGCCACCACGACGACCCCGTGCCCCAGCGCGTAGTTGACCGCGTCCTGGACGGTCTGCGATTGGTCGGGCGAGCCCAGCGAGAGGTTGATCACCTTCACGCCCCGGTCGGTGGCGTCGTAGAGGCCGCGGGCGACCCACGAGCCGAGGCCGGCGCCGCTGTCGTCGATGACTCGCACGTCGAGGATCTTCGAGTCCCAGCCCATGCCGGGGATGCCGAGGCCGTTGTTGGTGACGGCGGCGGCGGTACCGGCGACGCCGGTGCCGTGGAGGGGGTCGCGCCCGGCACCGGCGGTCTCGTCGATCTCGGGCCCGACGATCTTGGCGGCCAGGTCGGGGTGGTTGACGTCGATGCCGCTGTCGAGGATGCCGATGGTGACGCCGGCGCCGGTGCTGTAATCCCACGCCTTGTAGGCGTCGACGTCGGGGATGCCCCAGTCGGTGGTGCCCAGGCAGCTGGTGAGGCAGGGGTCGTTGGGCTGGCCAAGGGTGTGGAAGACGACGTCGGGCTCGACCCGCACCACGTCGGCCCGGCCGGCAACGGCGGTTGCCTGCTCGGGGGTGAGGCGGAGGGCGGCGGCGCGCGGCCCGACAAACGTGACGTCGTCGGACAACAGCCCTGCCGATTGCGACCGCATCGACCCGTCGGCGAAGGTCACGACGTAGGGCGTGGCGGCCGCGGCGTCATCGGCGTGCGCCGCCGAGGCCATCAGCGGCGCCGTCAGCATGAGAGCCAAGGGGAAGATCAGCAGGCGGCGCAGACCGGGCAGTCTTCCACGTGGTGATGCGCAGGGGTGCGCGGCTCGTTACGATCTGACACATGAGTCATTTTTTGCGGACGCTCTCATGAGCGCCCCCACGTCGACCGACGCGGCCGACCTCGATCCGTTCGAGCGCTTCAACCGCTCCAACGGCATGGGGCGCATCGAGAACCCGTACCCGGTGTTCGTGGAGCTGCGCGGCCAGGCCCCCATCCAGCGGGCCGACCTGCGCGCCATGTTCGGCCTGGAGGTGGGCGAGCCGCCGCCCGGCTCGCCGCCCGTGTACACCGCGTGCACGTACGAAGCGGTGGCCGAGGTGCTGCGCGACGGCGAGCGGTTCTCGTCGCAGATGTATGCGGCGGTGATGGGCATCGTGATGGGCCACTCCATCCTCGAGATGGACGAGCCTGAGCACCACCGCTACCGCGCGCTCCTGCAGCAGGCCTTCACCAAGCGCTCGCTCGAGTTGTGGGAGCACACACTCGTCGGCCGGGTGATCGACGAGCTCATCGACGAGTTCATCGACGACGGCAAGGCCGAGTTGGTGCGCCAGCTCACGTTCCCGTTCCCGGTCAACGTGATCGCCGGGCTCCTCGGCCTGCCGCGCGAGGACATCCCGCAGTTCCACCGGTGGACGGTCGAGCTCATCAGCGTCGGCATCGACTTCGAGGGGGCGGTGCGGGCGTCGAACGACCTCAAGGAGTATCTGGGCGGGTTCCTGCGCGAGCGGCGCGTCAACCCGGGCGACGACATGATCAGCGTGCTCGCCCAGGCCGAGATGGACGGGCAGCGCCTTGAGGACGAGGACATCTACGCGTTCCTCCGCCTGCTGCTGCCGGCCGGCGCCGAGACGACCTACCGCTCGTCGAGCAACCTGCTGTGGGGCCTGCTCACGCACCCCGACCAGCTGCACGCCGTCGTCAACGATCGCTCGCTGATCCCGCAGACGATCGAGGAAGGGCTGCGGTGGGAGCCGCCCCTGCTCACGATCATGCGCAGCGCGACGCGCGACACCGAGGTGTGCGGCGTGCCGATCGAGAAGGACGCGGTGATCATCGTCAACCTGGGCTCGGCCAACCACGACGCCCAGCGGTGGGACAACGCCGAAGATCTCGACATCTTCCGCAAGGCGACGCAGCACATCGCCTTCGCCTTCGGTCCCCACACCTGCCTCGGGCAGCACCTCGCCCGCATGGAGACCCGCGTGCTGCTGGAGAAGGTGTTCGACCGCCTCCCGAACCTGCGCCTCGACCCCGACGGCGAGGAAGGCCCCATCACCGGCATGACCTTCCGCTCGCCCACGGCGATCCCGGTCCTGTTCGGCTAGGCCCCGGCCCACCCTTCATCGCTTCCGGGCAAAAGGTTGCCTATGCGGCAACCTTTTGCCCACTAGCGAAATCGATCGGTCTGCTCAGGGCGGGCTCGCGTCAGCCGATGGGACCGGTATGGGGGGAAACCGTGCTTTCACCGCGCTCTTCGCTGTAGTCGGCGCGCTCTTCGTTTCGGGCGTGGTGGGCCTGCTGGCCGTTCCGAATTCTGGTGCTGGCGCGTCGGTAGGTGGGGCGGTGCGCTCAGCGGCCGCGGCGACAAGCAGCACTTCGTCGACCTCGCAGCCGGTGCCGACGACGTCCACGGCCCCGCCGAACCCGACCACCACCGTTACCAGCGCGGCCCCGGCCACGACTGCTAAGCCGCGGACGGCCACGACCACAGCGGTGGTGAAGAGCGCGCCGACGACAACAACGACAACTGCGTCGGGGTTCCCGTTCGGTGCCGACAAGGCTGCGATTCGGATCGCTCAGAACTACCGGGTGCCGGTCAACCTCGTGATCAACGGCGTGACGTACTACCTCCCGAGCCAGTTCGGCACCTACGGCGACTTCATGCCAATCGTTCCGTCACCCGGCGGCACCGACTCGGTAAGCGTGACGAGCACCATCGTCGCCAATCCCGACTGCGTACAGCCTGTGCCCAAGCGGTACTTCGTGGCAGGTCATCGGTACGACGTGCTGATCAGCACTGACGTCCAGACGGGAACGTGCCCAACGGTGACCGTCCAGGAGACGCGCTTCCGTGGCTAGTCCTCGCCATCGCTACGCGTTCAGCGTCCCCGCGAATCTTTGCGACGGCACGAGCTCGGGCCGCTACATCGACGAGGTCTGAGGCCTGTCCTAGAGGCCGATCAGCTCGGCGACGCGCGCCCGGTGGGCTGACGCGGAGCCGAGGATGGCGTCGCCGGACTTGGCGCGCTTCACGTAGAGGTGCATGTCGTGCTCCCACGTGTAGCCCATGCCGCCCATGATCTGGATGCCCTCCTGGGCGATGATGCGCTGGGCGTCG
>JAFATL010000604.1 GCA_019243975.1 Actinomycetota bacterium
GCGTGCGCTTGCCCGGCTCGTAGATGCTGTCGAGCTTCTTGGCGACGATGCCTTCGAGGCCGCGCGCCTTGCTCGCCTCCTGCAACGCGGCGCCGTCACCGACGTGGCTGGTGGGCGTCTGCCAGCCGGGGCCGGCGAGGCCGAGGCCTTCGAGCAGGACGCGCCGCTCTCGCAGCGGCATCGACATGGTGCTGGTGCCGTCGAGCCACAGCACGTCGAACAGCATGTAGACGACGGGCGTCGTCTCCATGAGACGACGAACCTCGATGGGGTTGCCCACGTGCATCCGCGACTGCAGTACGCCGAAGCTGGGGCGGCCGTCGTCGTCGAAGGCCACCACTTCGCCGTCGAGCAGCACCTGGCGGCCGTCCAGGACGTCGAGCAGACCGTGCATCTCGGGATACCGCGGCGTGATGTCGTTGAGGTTGCGGCTCTCCATGCGGAGCGTGCCGTCGTCGATGTAGGTGAGGACGCGCACGCCGTCCCACTTCACCTCGAACGTGTAGGCGTCCTCGTCGGCCGGCAGCTTGCCGGTGACCGCCGCCATGGGCACGACTTGGGGGATGTGGCGCGCCATGGTGCGCTACGGCTGCACGACCACCAGGCGCAGTTCCGTCATCTCGTGCACTGCGTAGGCGGGTCCTTCGCGCGTGTTGCCGCTGTCGCGCAGGCCGCCGTAGGGCATCTGGTCGGCGCGCCAGGTGGGCATCTCGTTGACGAGCACGCCACCGAAGCCGAGCGTGCGGGCCGCCTGGATGGCCTTGCCCAGGTTGGCGGTGTACACGGCGGCCTGCAGGCCGTACTTGGTGTCATTGGCGAGGCGCAGTGCGTCGTCGAAGTCGGTGTAGGTCTGCACGCCCACGACGGGGCCGAACACCTCCTCGCGGCAGACCTTCATGTCGGGCGACACGCCCGACAGCACCGTTGGGAGCAGCAGGCTGCCCTCGACCTTGCCGCCGGTCAGCACCTGCGCACCTTCGCCGGCCGCTTCGTCGATCCATTCGGCCACGCGGTCGCGGTCGCCTTCGGAGATGAGCGATGACACGTCGGTGTTCTCGTCCATGGGCGGGCCCACGACCAGCTTCTCGACCAGCGGGACCAGCTCACCGAGGAAGTCGTCGGCCACGTCGGCGTGCACGTAGATGCGCTGGGTCGAGATGCACGACTGGCCGGCGTGGCTGAAGCCGGCCACCGACACCTTCTTTGCCGCGGTGGCCCAGTCGCCGTCGGGCTCGATGATCAGCGGTGCGTTGTTGCCGAGCTCGAGGCCCACCTTCTTCTTGAAGGCGCGCTGGCGGATGCCCCAGCCCACGTCGGGCGAACCGGTGAACGTGATGTAGGGGATGTCGGGGTTGTCGGTGATGGCGTTGCCGACCTCCGACGCCTTGCCCGGCAGCACGTGCAGCCACTCGCTCGGCAGCCCCGCTTCTTCCACGACGAGCTTGGCCAGGTTGATGGCCGACAGCGGCGTCTGGCTGGCGGGCTTGAGCACCACGGGGCAGCCGGCCGCGATGGCGGGAGCGATCTTGTGGGCGACCAGGTTGAGCGGGAAGTTGAACGGCGAAATGGCCCCGACGACCCCGACCGGGACGCGCACGGCGAACGCCAGCTTCCCTTCGCCGACCTCGGATGCCTCGATCGGCACCGTCTCGCCCGTGAGCTTGCGCGCCTCGGTGGCGGCGAAGGTGAAGGTGCTGATGGCGCGGGTGGCCTCGATGCGCGCCGTCTTGATGGGCTTGGCCGCCTCCATGGCGATGGTGCGGGCGAACTCCTCGATGCGATCGCGGAGGAGGTGGGCGGTCTTGTCGAGGATCTCGGCCCGCTTCCACGCCGGCAGCGGCGCGGTGTGCAAGGCCGTCTTGGCGATGGCTACGGCCTTGTCGACGTCGGCCCCCGTGTGGCTTGGGACGGTCCCCACCTCGGAACCGTCGAAGGGGGAACGGACAACGAGGGTCTCGGCCATGGGATTGATCTACCCGCTTTGGCGGGCCTTTGCTGCCGCCGCCTTCCCCTGGGCGATGCAGGCGGGAATGCCGACGCCCCGGTAGGCCGCGCCGGCGACGAACAGGCCCGGCGTTTCGCGAGCCAGGCCGTTGTCGATGGCGGCCACCCGCTCGAGGTGACCCACGGTGTGCTGCGGGAACGATCGGGGCCAGCGGGCGATGCGCGTGGCGAGCGGCCCGTCGGTGACGCCGACCGCTTCCTCCAGCTCGCCGTGCAGCTCGTGGACGAGCTTCACGTCGTCCATGTGCATGGCGCGATCGTCGCCCGCCTTGCCGGCGGAGACGCGCAGCAGCACGTGGTCGTTGGTCTGCCAGTGCGGCCACTTGGCCGACGCCCACGAGCACGCCGTCATCAAGCGACCCTCACCTTTGGGAACGAGGAAGCCGCTGCCCTGGAAGAGCTCGGGGAGCGCGTCGCGTGCGTACGCCATCACCACGAGGGAGACCGACGCGTACTCGATCGACGCCAGGCGGTCGGCCACGTCGGCGGTGAGAGGCCGAACGAGGTCGGCGGTGACGAACGCGGGCGTCGTCAGCACCACCGACGACGCGTCGAGGGTTTCGCCCGAGGCAAGGGCGACGTGCCAACTGCCGTCGGGGGCGCGTTCGACACCGGTGACGGCGGTGTTCAGACGGAGGTCGAGGCCATCGGTGAGGCGATCGACGAGCGTGGCCAGACCGGCGCGAGGCGTGAGGAACACCGGTTGGCTCGACGACGGCGCCGGTGCGGACGAGCGCAGGCCAAGCAGCAGGCTGCGGTGCTTCGAGGCGGCCGCCGCCAGTTGGGGCGCGGTGGCGTCGACGCTGAGCTGGTCGGTGTCGCCGGCGTGAATCCCGCCG
>JAFATL010000625.1 GCA_019243975.1 Actinomycetota bacterium
CGTCCGAGCTGGACGAGCTGACGCGTCGGGTGACGCGCTTGGAGATCGAGGAGGCGGCCCTGGCCAAGGAGAAGGACGCGGCCAGCAAGAGCCGGCTCGAGGAGCTGCGCAGGGAGCTGGCCGACCTCCGCTCCCAGGCCGACGCCATGCGCGCCCAGTGGGAGGCGGAGCGCCAGGCCCTCAAGCGAGTGCAGACGCTGCGCGGCGAGTTGGAACGGATCCGGCACGAGGCCGACGAGGCCGAGCGGGCCTATGACCTCAACCGGGCGGCCGAGCTGCGCCACGGTCGGCTCCCCGACCTCGAGCGTCAGCTCCAGGCCGAGGAGGAACGCCTGGCCACCAAGCAGGGAGGCCAGCGCCTCCTGCGGGAGATGGTGACCGAGGAGGAGATCGCGTCGATCGTCTCGCGATGGACGGGCATCCCTGTGAGTCGGCTGCAAGAGAGCGAGCGGGAGAAGCTGCTCCACCTCGACCAGATCCTCCACCAGCGCGTGGTCGGACAGGACGAGGCGGTGCAGCTGGTGGCCGACGCGATCATCCGCGCCCGGTCGGGCATCAAGGATCCGCGGCGCCCGATCGGTTCGTTCATCTTCCTCGGGCCGACCGGCGTGGGGAAGACCGAGCTGGCGCGCGCACTGGCGGAGGCCCTGTTCGACACCGACGACAACATGGTGCGCATCGACATGAGCGAGTACCAGGAGCGGCACACGGTGAGCCGCCTGGTCGGCGCCCCGCCCGGTTACGTGGGCTACGAGGAAGGCGGGCAGCTCACCGAGGCGGTGCGGCGCAAGCCCTATTCGGTGGTGCTGTTCGACGAGATCGAGAAGGCCCACGCGGACGTGTTCAACACGATGTTGCAGGTGCTCGACGACGGGCGCCTCACCGACGCCCAGGGCCGCACGGTCGACTTCCGCAACACCGTGATCATCATGACCTCCAACATCGGGTCCGACTACCTGCTGGAAGGAGTGACGCCGGCCGGCGAGCTCAAGCCCGAGTCGCGTGGCCTGGTCATGGACGCGTTGCGCCGCCACTTCCGGCCCGAGTTCCTTAACCGGGTCGACGACATCGTGTTGTTCAAGCCGCTCACCGAGCCCGAGATCGAGCGCATCGTCGACCTCATGTTCGACGACCTGCGGCGCCGGCTGATCGATCGCCGCATGACCCTCAAGGTCACCGACGAGGCCAAGGGGTTCATCGCCAGCTCCGGCTACGACCCAATCTTCGGTGCCCGTCCGCTGCGCCGCTACATCTCGCATGAGGTGGAGACCCGGATCGGCCGTGCCCTACTCACGGGCGACATCGAGGACGGCGCGGTGATTCGCGTCGGCGTAGAGCAGGGCGACCTTGTGGTCGACATCGACAACCAAGAAGCCGCATGAGAGGAGTAGAGATGGTGACGAGCGCAGTTGTCTGGACGTACTGGATGTCTGTCTGGCTCCTCGGCATCGGCACGGTGGTTGTCGTTGGCCTCGCGGTCGCCTACGTCATCTCTGTGGTCCGGCCCTCCTTGATGTGGAAGCAGTGGCAGGCCGAGCAAGAATCGCAAATGGCGGAACTGTGGGCTGCCCACCGTGCCCAGGCCGACGAGATCGCCGCGCTGCGTAGCGCGGCGTGAACTTGGTCGCGACAACGGACCGAGATCGTCGGGTCAGTCGTCGGATTGCTCGCCGAGCGCGCGGACGACGGTCCACGCCCGCGTGGCCAGCCCGAGGTTGAAGGCCACTTCGGGGTCGGACAGGTCGAATCCGGTGATCTCCCGTATCTGCTGCAACCGGTACCTCAGGGTGCTGCGATGAATCAACAGAGCGGCGGCGGTGCCGTCGTAGCTTCCGCCGTGCGTCAGGTACCGGGTGAGTGTGGAGACGAGCGCGGCGTTGCGGTTCTCGTCGTGGTCGATCAGCCGCCCAAGCCATTGGCGGCAGAACTCATGGATCGCCGCGGTGTCCTGCAGGTACATGAGGAGCTGGTAGACACCGAGATCGTCGAAGACCGCAGCCCGGTCTCCGTCGGTCGTCGGGTCCAGAATGCCGAGAGCCGCCCTCGCTTCCCTGTACGAGCGGGGGTAGTCGGCGGCTTCGCGGCACAGCCCACCGACGGCGACGCGGCACCGTCCCCGGGTCTCGGCTTGGACGTGGGTGCGGAACAGGGGCCAGTTGACGTCCCCTTCTGCGAGCAGGATCACTGCGTCGTGCCGGACGACGAGAGGCCCGCCGGCGCCATGGCTCTGCGCCAGGCGCCGAACGGCCTCGTACAAGCTCGCGCTGTCCCGATGCTCGGGATCCTCGACGATCACCACCCGGCGAAGGGCTCGCAGATTCATTCCGAGTGCCCGCGCCTGGCGCAAGGTGCGGTCGTCGATGGCGCCTCCTAGGAGTTCCTCGACGAGGTCGCCGCCGGCCCGCTGCTCGGCCGCGGCCTCGCCGAACAGGCGGAACAGTTCCACCGCCAGCACCGTGCTGGCGTGTTCCAGCGCCATCTCCTCCGCGGGTCCCGAGGTGCGGTCCGGGTCGTAGAGGCAGATCACCCCGATGAGCCCGGCTTGGGGTTGGGCAACTGAGATCACGCAATCCCCGTCGCGCAGAGGCCGCCCGGCGGCGTCCGCCTCGCGCAGCACCCGTTCACGCTCGGCCTTCGATCCTCGACGGGCGACAATCGTCGGCTCGCCATCACCGGCCCACGCCTCGACAGTGCCGTGCCGGTCCATGACCGCGATGGAGTAGCCGGTCAGCTCGCGCAGCGCATCAGCGATGCCCTGCTGGCCCTGCCGGGTGGCCGCCACCTGGGTGAGTCGTGCGTGGGTGGCGTTCCCCCGTTCGAGGGCATCAACCGTTTCCTTCAACGCGCTGTTCAGTGCTCGCAGCTCGACCGCCGTCGCTTCGTCGCGCCCGTGCAGCCGTGCATTGGCGATCGCGATGCCGGCCTGCTGCGCAAGCACTCGGAGCAGGAAGAGTTCGTCGGCTGACGGCGCCCCGGCCGCGCGTACGACGAAGAAGCCGAAATGGCCGCTCGCGCTCCGCATCGGAAACGCCCAGGACCAGTTTGCGCCCCGCACGGAGACGGCGCCCCCCGCGACCGAGAGCACCGCGAGCTGCGCCTCGATATCGAGTCGCGCTGCGTCGGTGCCCGCCGTCCCTGCGGCCGTATGCCACCCTCGCTCGAGCAGGTAGGCGCCGGCCAGACGAGTCTCGCCCAGAGACGGGAGCGCGGTCGTCGCCAACTCGAGGATTCGGCTCTCGTCGCCACTGTCGGACATGAGCATCGAGACCACGAGCAGTCCCTGCAGGTTTGCCAACGTCTCGCGAAGCGCGGCCAGCTCGTCGCTGTCAGTCATCGTCTCGTGGCGCCCCTGTCCCGCCATGACGGACGACCGTTGCTCTGTGGTGCGGCCAGGTCAGTTCACCACCGGTCGTTCGGGCACTGCTCACCGCGGATGTCGCGTTCGCACGCGGAATTCCCATTGTGGGGCCGGTGCGTGGCGAGGTCGGTGCGGACAGAGTTCCGAGGTGGCCCACACGCATGGCGGGGGAGCCTCGCTCGAACAGTTGTTGTCGAACGAGAGCCTCGGGGCGGCACAGGAATGGGCGCTCGCGGTGCTGGGTGGGTCGTGGAGTGGATCCCAGGACGTCGCTCTTTCCCGGGCCCTGGCTGTGCTGAGCCGCCAGGCCCTGCACGAGGGCCGCATCGGTGACGGTATTCGTCTGACGCTGACGGCGCTTCGCCGCGTGGGCCGAGCACCGCAATCGATCTCCGAAGTGGACCAATCCGAGCTGGCCTTCTGCCTGGCCCGGATGCTCACTGTGACCGGCGACTTCCCGGCGGCGAACCTCGCCATCGAGCCTTACGACGCCGTTCGCAGTGAGTCCTACCCGCCGTCGACTCGGTCTATCAGCCGAGCGCTGCTGGCGCGGGCCCGCGGTGGCGTGGAGGACGCCGCGGCCGCGGCCGATGCCGCGGTGACGGAGGCTGAGCGCCACGGCAACGTCGCCGTAGCCACCGTCGGCGAGGCGGTCCTGGCGTCGGTCGCGCTGGCCCGCGGGGATCTGCATCAGGCCAGGACGCATGTGCGCCGCGGCCGGGTCGCGGCGTCGGGGTCTCCCTTGGAGGGGTTCAGCACCGCGCTGACCTGGTCCTGCATGAAGCTGGCGGAGGCGGAGGACGGCGCCGACGCCGCGGTCGATGCCATGCGCGACACCTACGAGAACCTGGATCGACGGCCGCAGCTGCTCGTCGATGAGCCAGATGGCGCCGCGTGGCTGGTGAGAGTCGCGATCTCAGCGGGCGAAGATCGGCGCGCCTCGCGAGTCGTCGCCTGTGCTGCGCAGCTGAGCGCAGCGCAGCCCGAGATCCAGGTGCTGGCCGCGGCGGCCAACCATGCCTTGGGCCTACTCGAGCGAGACGCCGATCTCCTGACGGACGCAGCCAGTCAGTACCGTCACCCAGCGGCTGTGGCCTCGGCGCTGGAGGACGCCGGCGCGGCGCTGGCCGCGGAGGGTCGGTGCGAGGCGGCCCGCTCGACGCTCAACCTTGCCCTCGACAACTACAGCCGCATCAGCGCGAGCCGTGATCAGAGCAGGGTCATGAGGCGGATGGCGGAGATCGACCGTGGCGGCCACCGCACCCGGTCGGTCACCGGATGGGGCAGCCTGACACCGGCCGAGCACATCGTCGCCGGCCTGGTCTCGGAGGGGCTCACCAATCCCGGGGTCGCCGGCCGGATGCACATCTCTCGTCACACGGTCGACTTCCACCTGCGGCAGGTCTTCCGCAAGCTCGGCATCCACTCGCGGGTCGAGCTGGCGCGGGCTGCCGCACTCCGCGCCAGCTGAGACCCATCAGGCAGTCACGTGGCGGCCACCCGGGCGCACGCTCCGCCGGTCTCCCGCGTGCAGGCCGTGCACATGCACTGACGCCGCCAGCAGAAGCGAACCGACCACGAGAGCCCACCATCCGATGAGCCACGTGATGGCCAACGCACCCGCCGCCGGCGCCGCGACCAGTGCGATTGCGAACACGACGGAGAGCAGTCCACTGAGCCCCAGCAGCCAGTGGTGCTGGACGCGCTGCCGCTCGGCAATGGCTGCAGCGATCCGCAGGACGCCGATGACGAATGCCCACGCGGCGATGACGAACAGCAGTGCGAGCGCGGTGATGCCGGGCCAGGCGAACGTGACGACGCCCGCCGCAATCCCCGCCAGCCCTTCGATGACGTAGCTCGCACGGCGGCCTCGGGTGGCCGGGTCGTTGGCGAGAGCGGCCGCGAGGTCGAACCCGCCCTCGACCAGGGCATAGGCGCCGAAGAGCAGCACCAACACGCCGAGCGTGACTCCCGGCCAGATCAACGTCAGGAACCCGAAGATCAGGGCTGTCATGCCTCGGATGGCCAGGCTGGCCCAACGGCGCTTGTCATCGATGGCCATTGTCAACTCCCTTGGTTGTGTCATCCGAGCGTCGCATTCGGGCGCTCGGGGCGAATCCCGCACTCGCGTGGTTCGCGCCGCGGCCGCGGTCACGGCGTGGACAGGTCGCTCAGGGTCACGTCGTAGGTCTTCGTGCTGCCGTCCGGCTTGGTCACCTCGACCCGGACCCGGTCGCCTGGGTTCTTGGCGGCCAGGATGTCGGCCAGGGCTCCCAGATCGGGTGTCGGCTTTCCGTCGACGGAGAGAATCACGTCACCCGGGCCGATGCCGGCAGCCGCCGCGCCCGAATGGGGTTCGGTGCTCCGGACAAGGACGCCGGTCGGATCTCCGCTCTCGGCGACCGCGTCGGTCGCCTGGATCCCCAGCGCAGCCCGGCCCGACGTCGTGACCTTGCCGCGGCGCACCAACTGGTCTCCGATCGTCTTGACGGTGTTGCTCGGAATGGCGAACCCGATGCCCGCAGCGATGCTCCCGTTGAGCTCGGGGTCAGTGGCGGCCAGGGTTGGGATCCCGATGACGTTGCCATCGATGTCGGCGAGGGCACCGCCGCTGTTGCCGGGGTTGATGGCCGCGCTGGTCTGGATGGTGGACGGCAGCACGACACCGCCACCCTCGGCAACCGTGCGGCCGTTGAAGCTCACGATGCCTTGCGTCACCGAGCTTGCCAACCCCAGGGGATTTCCGACCGCGAGGCTGATGGCGCCGACGTGGACCTTGCTCGAA
>JAFATL010000636.1 GCA_019243975.1 Actinomycetota bacterium
TCGGCGTTCGTCCTGCGCGACCGCATCGGCGTCGACAAGATCCTGCTGGAGGCCGACTACCCGCACTGCGACTCGACCTGGCCCGACACCCAAGCCGTCATCGAGCAGGAGATCGGCGGGTTGCCGGCCGACGACGTGCGCAAGATCACCTGGGAGAACGCGTCAAACCTCTACCGGCACCCGGTGCCACCCGAGGTGCAGGCCGACCCCAACGCGTTCTGAGTGGCTGACTCTCTGGCCACGCGGGTGGCCGCGCTGGCCGCGGCCGACCCGAACGGCCTGGCCTACGCGTCGGAGGACGAGGAGCTGACGTGGGCCGAGTACCACGAGCGCTCGGGTGCGTTCGCCGGGGGACTAGTGGCGCGGGGCTACGAGCGGGGCGACAAGGTGGCCGTGCAGCTGCCCGACGGACCGGGCGTGCACACCGCGTTCCTCGGGTGCGAGAAGGCAGGCGTGACCGTTGTAGGGATCGGCCGTCGGGCGGGTCGGCGCGAGGTCGACCACCTGGTTGCGCGTACGGGCGCACGGGAGCTGGTCACCGAACTCGCGGCCGTGGCACCGGGTGTCCCGCCTGACGCCAACCGGTGGTTGCACGACGACGACGTGTTTCTGCTCAACTCCACGTCGGGCACGACCGGGCTCCCCAAGGTGGTGGTGCACGACCAAGCCCGCTGGTTCGCGTTCCACGAGCTGGCCGTCGACGGCGGCGACCTCACGCCCGGCGACGTCTGCATGAGTGTTGTGCCGGCGCCGTTTGGGTTCGGCATCTGGACGTCGCACGTCACCCCGACCTTGCTCGGCGCGCCCTGCGTCGTCATGGGCCGGTTCGACGCCGACACCGCCATCGAGCTCATCGAGCGCTACCGCGTGACCGTGCTGTCCGCCGTCACCACGCAGTTCCTCATGCTGCTCGAGTCGCCGGCGTTCCGGCCCGAGGCGTTCGCTTCGCTGCGGGTGATGTTCACCGGTGGCGAGGCGGTGCCCGAGCGACGGGCGGCCGAGTTCGAGGACCGCACCGGCGCCCTCGTCATCCAGTTCTACGGGTCGAACGAGACGGGCGCCCTCTCGCGAACCACGGTGCGGGATGACCGCCAGCACCGGCTGCGCACCGCCGGCAAGGTGATCGACTCGATGCAGGTGCGCCTGTTCGGCGCCGGGCAGCCGGGGTGCAAAGGACCGTTGCTGTCGCGCGGGTACTACGACGATCCGGCCGGCAACGCCGAGCTGTACACCGACGACGGCTGGATGCTGATGGGCGACATCGTCCGCATCGACGACGACGGCTACCTCACCGTGGTGGGGCGGGCGTCCGACTTCATCATCCGCGGTGGCAAGAACGTGAGCGCGGCCCAGGTCGAGCACGAGGTCGGCACCCACCCGGCCGTCGCGCTGGTATCGGCGGTGGCCGCCCCCGACGAGCTGTTCGGCGAGCGGGTGGCCGTGTACGTGGTGTTGCGGCCATCGGCCGGCTCACTGGCGCTCGACGACCTCACCGCCTACTTGGCCGAGCGGGGGGTGTCGAAGGAGCTGTGGCCCGAGCACCTGGTGATCGTCGCCGACCTGCCGCGCGCGTCGGGCGGCAAGATCGCCAAGGGTGAGCTGCGCGAGGACGCCAAGAGGAGGTTCGCATGACCAGGGTGGCGGTGCTCGACGACTACCAGGGCGTGGCCCGCTCGATCGTGCCGTGGCCGGACGGCTTGGACGTCACCGCCTTCACCGACCACGCCCCCGACGAGGCCGAGGTGGTGCGCCGCCTGCAGGGGTTCGACGTTGTGGTCGCCATGCGCGAGCGCACCGCGTTCCCGCGGTCGGTGCTCGAGCGCCTGCCCGACCTCAAGCTGCTCGTGACCACGGGGCCTCGTAACGCGGCCATCGACGTGGCGGCGGCCAACGAGCGGGGCGTGACGGTGAGCGGCACGTGGGGGATCGTCAGCAACACGGTCGAGCTCACGTGGGCCCTCATGCTGGCCGTGGTGCGTGGCCTGCCGGACGAGGTAGCGGCGGTGCGCAGCGGGGGATGGCAGCAGGGGCTCGGCCGCGACCTCAACGGCAAGACGCTGGGCGTGCTCGGCGTCGGCAACATCGGTTCGCAGGTCGCCCACATCGCCCAGGCGTTCGGCATGGGCGTGATCGCGTGGAGCCAGAACCTCACCGACGAGCGGGCCGAAGGCGTCGGTGCGAAACGGGTCGAGAAGGAAGACCTGTTCCGGCGGGCCGACATCGTGACCGTGCACCTGGTGCTGTCGGACCGCACGCGTGGCCTGATCGGACGCGACGAGCTGGCGCTCATGAAGCCGACCGCCTTCCTGATCAACACGTCGCGAGGCCCGATCGTCGACGACGACGCGCTCGTCGACGCGCTGGAACGCAAGGCCATCGCGGGCGCCGGCCTCGACGCCTTCGCGGTGGAACCGCTGCCCGCCGACCACCCCTACCGCCGCCTCCCCAACGTCGTCGCCACGCCCCACATCGGCTACGTCACCGAGGACTGCTACCGCATCTTCTACGACCAGATCGTCGAGGACATCACTGCCTGGCGCGGCGGCGCGCCCGTGCGGGTGATCACGCCCTGATGGCGGTGCGGGCGGGGCGGAGCAACGTGCGGTCGAGGTCGGCGAGGGTGGGCGCGCCCATGAGCGCCATGGCCTTGCGCAGCTCGTCGGCCAGAATGTCGATGGCGTGGCGCACGCCCGGCTCGCCCGCGGCGGCCAGGCCGTAGAGGTAGGCGCGACCCAGCAGTACGGCGTGGGCCCCCAACGCCAGGGCGGCGAGGATGTCGGTGCCCCGCCGGATGCCCGAGTCGAAGAGCACTTCGATCTCGTCTCCCACCGCGTCGACGATGCTCGGCAGCGCGTCGAGGGTGGCCGGCACGTGGTCGAGCTCGCGGCCGCCGTGGTTGGACACGATCACCGCGTCGGCGCCGGCGGCCACCGCGTGGCGGGCGTCCTCGGGCGACAGCACGCCCTTGACGGCGAGCGGGCCATCCCACTGTTCGCGCAGCCACTCGACGTCGGCCCAGCTGACCGTGCCGTCGAACATCTCGCCCATGTCGGGGGTGCGGCCGGCGGCGTGCTCGACGTTGGGGAACGTGATCGCCTCGGAGGTCAGGAAGTGCCACGCCCACGACGGGTGCAGGCCCCCGTCGAGCAGCGTGCGCACCGTCAGGTCGGGTGTCGGCAACTTGATGCCGGCGTGCAGCTCGCGTTCGCGGTTCGACCGCACCGTGCAGTCGGCGCTGACGATGAGCGCCGTGCACCCGGCCGCCTGGGCCCGCGCCACCAGCTTGCGCGCCACCTCGCGATCGCCCCAGATGTAGAGCTGGAACCACACCGTCGCGGCGGGCGCCTCGTGCACGATGTCGTCGATGTCGACGGTCGCGAGGGTCGACACGCCGAACGGCAGCCGCGCCTTGGCCGCCGCCCGCACGGCCGCCCGCTCACCCTCGTGGTGGAACATGCGGGGCCCGCCGACCGGACCCAACGCGATCGGCAGCGGCACAGGTGTGCCCAGCACGGTGGTGCTGGTGTCGACGTCGCTCACGTCGACGAGGGCGCGAGGGAGCAACTCGACGTCCTGGAAGGCGGCCCGGTTGCGGCGCAGGGTGTACTCGCCTTCGCCGCCACCGTCGAGGTAGGCGAGGGCGCCCGCGGGCAGGCGTCGCCGGGCCAGGTGGGCGAGGTCGTCGATGCTGTAGCAGCGGGCCAGCCGCTGCACGCCGTAGGGCGCGGGCGGGCGGCCGACATGCGCGAGCCGGAGGATTTCGGCGGGCTTCACGGGCGCGCCCGATCCAGGACCTGGGCCAGGTGCAACGGCGTGCGGCCCGTGCCTTGGCGGATCTGCTCGCGGCAGCTGAAGCCGTCGGCCACGACGAGGGTGTCCGGGGCCGCGTCCCGCACGGCCGGCAGCACGACGCGTTCGCCCGCCTTCATGGCGACGTCGTAGTGGTCGCCCGCCTCGAAGCCGAACGAGCCGGCCATACCGCAGCAGCCGGAGTCGAGCACGTCCACGTCGAGCCCGGTCGCGCGCAGCAACTCGGCTTCGACGTCGAAACCCATCACGGCGCGGTGGTGGCAGTGGGCCTGCACCATGGCCGTACCGGTGAGCTGATTCCGGAAGCGGTCGGGGTCGTGCTGGGAGAGGAACTCGCTCAGCGTCACCGTCTGGGCCGCCAGCCGGTCGGCGTCAGGGTCGTGGGGGAAGAGGTTGCCGAGCTCGTCGCGGAACACGGCGACACAGCTGGGTTCGAGGCCCACGATCGGCGTGCCCGCGGTGATGTCGTCGCGCAGCGTGTCGATGATCTGGCGCAGCTGGCGCTTGGCCAGGTTGAGCATGCCGAAGTCGTAGAGGGGACGGCCGCAGCACAGGGGCCGGGTCGGGATGTCGACCTGGAAGCCGGCGCCTTCGAGCACGCGCACGGCCGCCTCGGCCACGTCCGGCTCGAAGTGGTTGGTGAACGTGTCGGGCCACAGCAGCACGCGTGATCGATCGCCGGGCGCAACGCCGGTCTTCGCCCGCTGGGCGGCGAAGCGGGCCCGGAACGTCGTGCGGGCGAAGCGGGGAATGTCGCGTTCGGGGGCCAACCCGGCGGCGCGCTTGGCCAGCGCCGACACGCCCGGCCAGTGGGTGGCGGCGTTGGCCAGGGCGGGTGCGTGGCTGGCGGCCCGGGCGGCCCAGTAGATGAGGCCCATGGCGTACGCGCTGCGAGGGCGCAGGCGGCGCTTGAAGTAGTGCGAGAGGAACTCGGCCTTGTACGTCGCCATGTCGACGTTGACCGGGCAGTCGCCTTTGCAGCCCTTGCACGCCAGGCACAGGTCGAGGGCGTCCTTGACCCGGTCGTCGCGCCAGCCCTGGTCGACGACCTCGCCCCGCATCATCTCGAACAGCAGATGGGCGCGACCGCGCGTGGTGTGCTCCTCCTGGCCGGTGACCAGGAAGCTCGGGCACATCGTGCCGCCCTCGGTCTCGGTGCGCCGGCACTTGCCCACGCCGACGCAGCGCAGGGTGGCGGTGGCGAAGTCGCCGCCGTCGTGCGGGAACTTGAACGTCGTCTTCACCGGTATGGGCCGGTAGTTCGGGCCCAGTTTCAGGTTCTCGTCGGCCCGGTACGGGTCGACGACCTTGTGCGGGTTCATGTGGCCGGCCGGGTCCCAGATCGACTTAAACTCGCGGAACGCGTCGACCAGTTCTTTCCCGAACATCTTGGGCAGCAGCTCGGCCCGGGCCTGGCCGTCGCCGTGCTCGCCCGACAGCGAGCCGCCGTACGACACGACCAGGTCGGCGGCCTCCTCGATGAAGTCGTGGTACGTGGCGATGCCGCCCGCCGTCCGCAAGTCGAAGTCGATGCGCGTGTGCACGCAGCCCTCGCCGAAGTGCCCGTACAAGGCGCAGCCGTAGCCGTAGCGGTCGAACATGGCGCGCAGGTCGCGCAGGTAGTCGCCCAGCCGTTCCGGCGGCACGGCCGAGTCCTCCCAGCCTTCGTGGGTGCGAGGGTCGCCGGGCACGATGGCGGTGGCGCCCAGGCCGGCCTCGCGCACCTCCCACACGTGCCGCTCGGCCTCGGGGTCGTCGAACAGCTTCATCTCGGGCGCGTCCTTGGTCCGGCCCAGCTTGCGCATGCAGCGCTCGGCCGCGGCGTCGGCCTCTTCCTTCGTCTCGCCGCCGAACTCGGCCAGCAACCAGCCCCGGCCGTCGGGAAGGAGCCGCAGGTCGTCGCTGTGCATGTGCTTGCGGTGCATGTCCTCGATGAGCCGGTCGTCGAGGCCCTCCAGGCCGATGGGGCCGGTGGCGAGTACCTCGGGGGCGTGGTCGGCCGCGGTGTACACGTCGCGGAACCCGAGCACCAACAGCGAACGGGCCGGCGGGCTGGGCACCAAGCGCACCGTCGCCTCCAGCACGGTCACGCACGTGCCCTCGGTGCCGACCAAGGCCCGGGCCACGTTGAAGCCGTTCTCCGGGAGGAGCTGATCGAGGTTGTAGCCCGACACCCGGCGGGGGATGTCGGGAAACCGCTCCCGGATGGTGTCGGCGTACCGGTCGCGCAGGTCACGCAGACGGCGGTAGATCGCGGCGCGTCTATCACCACCGGCGACGATCGCCTCCAGCTCGTCGTCGCTGGTCGCCCCGACGGTCATGCGCAGGCCGTCGTAGGTGAGGATGTCGAGGGTCTCGACGTTGTTGGAGGTCGTGCCCGCCATGACGGAGTGCACGCCACACGAGTTGTTGCCGATCATGCCGCCGAGGGTGCAGTAGGCGTGGGTGGACGGGTCGGGACCGAAGGTGAGGTGGTGGTGCTCGGCCGCGTCGCGCAGGTGGTCGAGGATCAGCCCGGGCTGCACCCGGGCCCGCCGACCCTCGACGTCGAGCTCCAGCAGTCGGTGCATGTGGCGCGGGAAGTCGAGGATGACGGCGACGTTGGTCGACTGGCCGGCCAGGCTGGTGTCCGCCCCGATCGGCAGCACCGGCACGCCGTAGTCGTGGCACACGCCCACGGCCGCCATGACGTCGTCGGCGTCCCGCGGGAACACCACTCCGATCGGCACCTGGCGGTAGTTCGAGCCGCCCGAGGCGTAGAGGGCACGTGCGCCCGCATCGAAGCGCACTTCGCCGCGCACGCGGCGGGTGAGCTCAGTGCAAAGAACGTCGGTGGCGAGGTCGGTCACTGGCGCGATGTGGTCGCTACGACTTCAGCTGGTCGACCTTGTCGCGGAACAGCGTCGACGCGATGGCGGCGCGCCGGGGCTGGCCCTTGAGGAACGCTTCGGCGAACCCCTTGGCCTGCTTGTAGGTCACCTTGGGCGGCATCGGTGGCTCGTCCGGGTTGACGACCACGTCGACGACGGCCGGACCGTCGAAGGCGAAGGCGGCGGTCAACGCGCCGGTGAGGTCGGCGGGGTCCTCGACGCGTACGCCGAAGCCGCCGCACGCCTCGGCCCACGGCGCGAAGTTGGGCGGGCCCTGGAAGCGCACTCCGTGCTCGGGGAAGCCCAGCGCCATCTGCTCCCACAAGATCTGGCCGAGCTCGCCGTTGTTGCAGATCACGACCTTCACCGGCAGCTGGTAGCGCATCGCCGTCAGCATCTCGGCCATGAGCATGGCGAACCCGCCGTCGCCAACGAAGGCGATGCACTGTCGACCGGGAAAGGCCCACTGCGCGGCGATGGCGTACGGCAAGCCGGGCGCCATGGTGGCCAGGTTCCCCGACAGCAGGAACTTGCGCCGGCCCCGAATGTCGAAGTGGCGGGCCGCCCACGTGGCGATGGTGCCGGAGTCGCTGGTGAGGATGGCGT
>JAFATL010000650.1 GCA_019243975.1 Actinomycetota bacterium
ACTTCGAGCGTCGAGCGGAACGCTTCGACCAGCGAGTGCGGAAGCTTGCGCACGAAACCCACCGTGTCGGAGAGCAGCACCGACTCACCGCCGGGAAGGTCGAGCCGGCGGGTGCGCGGGTCGAGGGTGGCGAACAGCCGGTCCTCGACCAGCACGCCTGCTTCGGTGAGCTTGTTGAGCAAGGTGGACTTGCCCGCGTTGGTGTAGCCCACGATCGACACGGTCGACAGACGGGAGCGCGACCGCGAGCGCCGTTGCGTGCGCCGCGTCTTCGTCAGCTGCTTGAGGTCGGCTTCCAGCTTGGTGATGCGCCGCAACAGCCGGCGGCGATCGACCTCGAGCTGGGTCTCGCCGGGGCCTCGGGTGCCGATGCCACCGGCCTGCTGGCTCAGCGCCGTGCCACGCCCGCGCAGGCGGGGCAGGCGATGGCGCAGCAGCGCCAGCTCCACCTGCGCCTTGCCTTCCTGGGTGCGGGCGTTTTGGGCGAAGATGTCGAGGATCACGTCGGTGCGGTCGATGGCGGTGCGACCGAGGATCTTCTCCAGGTTGCGCTGCTGCGCCGGCGTGAGGTCGTCGTCGAAGACGACCGTGTCGGCGTCGACGGCCAGCGACAGCTGGTGCAGCTCCTCCGCCTTGCCCCGGCCGATGTACGTCGCCGGGTCGGGCGCCTCGCGCCGCTGCACCACGCGCGCCGCTTCGTCGGCGCCGGCCGTGTCGATCAGGCGCGACAGCTCGTCGAGGTGCTCCTCGGTTTCGTCGAGCGACACCGGCGGGATGGCCACACCCACGAGCACGATGCGCTCCCGAAAGGTGCGTTCGATCAGGGACACGGCACCTCGATTCGCCCGATGTAACCGACGGGCACTGTGTAGCGGATCGAGTCACCGCTGAGGTCGACCATCGCGTCGCCGCCGTCCTGGTGGACGGTCAGGCGCTCCCCCGCCATGCCCCAGGTGTGCGCGGCCACTGCCGACGCGCACGCTCCGCTGCCGCACGCGTCGGTGACCCCGACGCCTCGCTCGTGGACGCGCATGCGGATGCCGTCGGAAGCGGGCGCGATCAACTCGACGTTGAGGTCGAGGTGCTGCTGGCCCACGGCGACGAGATCCTGGCCCTCGTCACGCAGCACCAGATGCGGGTTGCCCATGTCGACGAACAACCCACCGTCCATCTCCTTGGTGGTGGCGGCGGCCATGTCGACGGTCGCCCGGTCGAGGTCGAGGGTCACGACCCGCACACCGGCGTCGGTGCGCACCTCGATGCGGTCGCGACCGACCGCCTGGGCGAGGCACGCCAGGCCGTTGCCGCTCACCTCGGCCCGGCTGCCATCACAGTTGTAGAGCTCGAACGTGACGTAGGTGCCGTCGACGAACGCGCCGATGAGCCCGTCGGCACCGATGCCGCGGTGGCGGTCGCACAGGGCGCGCGCCATCGGGCCGTCGACCGACTGGTCGAGGGCCACGAGGAAGTCGTTCCCCAAGCCGTGGTGCTTGGTGAGGGTCAGGACCGGCATCCGGCCAAGTCTCCCAGCAGGGCAGGCAGCAGATCGACAGGGTTTCCGGCCGCGCCGTACCAGCGGATGCGGGGATCGCGCCGGAACCACATGCGCTGGCGCCGGGAGAAGGCCCGCGTGCGGGTGACGATGCGCGCCACCGCCTCGTCGAAGGCCACGCCGTCCTCGAGGTGGGCCAGCAGCTCCCGGTAACCGAGCGCCTGGCGCGCTGTCAGCGACAGTCCCGTCGGACGGGCAGCGAGGGCCCGGACCTCGTCCAGCCAACCGGCCGCCAGCATGGCGCTTACCCGTTGCTCGATGCGGTGGGCGACGACGGCTCGCGGGAGCCACACGCCGACGAGACGGAAGCGGGTGGGTGGGTGGACGTCGAGCCCGGGTCCGTGGGACGAGAACGGCCGCCCGCTCCCCAGCGTCACCTCGAGGGCGCGCACGATGCGACGACGGTTGGTCGGCTCCATGCGCCCGGCGCCGACGGGGTCGAGCTCCCGCAGGCGGGCGTGCAACGCAGCCGTGTCAGCCTCGAGCTCGAGCTCCGCCTTCACGTCGGGGAACTGCGGCGGCATCGACAGGCCGTCGATGGCCGCCCGCAGATAGAGGCCGGTGCCACCGACGAGCACGGCGCGTTTCCCGCGGGCCTCGATGTCGCGCATCGCCTCATCGAAGGCGCGTTGGAAACGCCTGACCGTGAACGACTCGTCGGGGTCGGCCAGGTCGACCAGGTGGTGGGGAACCTCGGCCTGCTCGGCGGGCGTGGGCTTGGCCGTGCCGACGTCCATGCGCCGGTACACCTGCATCGAGTCGATCGAGACGAGCTCGACGTCGGGGCACCGGCGGGCCAGCTCGAGGGCGAGGGCCGACTTCCCCGAGGCGGTCGGGCCGACCAGCGCCAGGTGCTGCGAATCGCTCGTGGTCAGAGAGCGGCCACCGGGATGCGGGTCTTGTGCCGGGGCCGGGCCGTCACCTCGAGCAGCTCCCCGATGAGGTGGTGGGGCGCGGCGCCCGTCACCTGCACCGTCGCGTACGAACCGACCGGTGCCGCGCCGGCAAAGTGCACGAGCTTGTTCTGGCGGGTGCGACCGGTGAGCTGCCCGGCGTCGCGCTTGCTCGGCCCCTCGACCAGAACCTCCTCGACGCGCCCGATACGCGCGTGGTGACGGGCCAGCGCCGAGCGCTCGACCACGACCTTGAGCCGGTCGAACCGTTCGGCCACCACGTCGGCGGGCACATAGCGGTCGACCCACGCCGCCGCTTCGGTGCCGGGCCGGGGCGAGTAGATGAACGTGTAGGCGCTGTCGTACTCGGCCTCGGCCACCACCTCGAGGGTGCGCTCGAAGTCGTCGTCGGTCTCGCCCGGGAACCCGACGATGAGGTCGGTGGTCACGGCCAGGTCGGGCACAGCGTCGCGAGCTGCCGCCAGCTTCTCCAGGTACCGCTTCGCGGTGTAGCCCCGGTGCATGGCAGCCAGCACCCGGTCGCTGCCCGCCTGCAGCGGCAGGTGCAGGTGCTCGCACACACTCGGCACCTCGGCCATGGCCGCGATCGTCTCGGGCCGCAGGTCCTTGGGATGGGGGCTGGTGAACCGCACCCGCTCGATGCCGTCGACCTCGCCCGCAGCGCGCAGGAGTTCTGCGAACAACGGCCGCCGCTTGGTGAGGTCGCGGCCGTAGCTGTTCACGTTCTGCCCGAGCAGCGTCACCTCCGTGACGCCCGCGGCTGACAGCTCCTGCAGCTCGGCCACGATCGCGTCGAGCGGCCGGCTGATCTCTTTGCCCCGCACCGCCGGCACGATGCAGAACGCGCAGCTGTTGTCGCAGCCCACCTGGATGGTGACCCACGCGCTGTGGGGCAGGTCGTGGCGGACAGCGAGGCCTGCCGCGAAGCCTGCGTCGGCGTCGTACTCGTCGAGGATCTCGGTGATGGGCCCGTCGGTGCGGGCCTGCTCGATGAGGTCGGTGGCTCGCCCCAGGTTGTGCGTGCCGAACACCACGTCGACCTGGGGTGCCCGCTCCCGGATGAGGTCGCGGTCCTTCTGGGCCAGGCATCCCCCGACGACGATCTGCATGTCGGGGCGCTGGTCCTTGAGCGCCTTGAGGTGGCCGAGGTTGCCGTAGAGCTTGTTGTCGGCGTTCTC
>JAFATL010000669.1 GCA_019243975.1 Actinomycetota bacterium
CTGTCACCAGAATCGCGACCTATAGGTCGCGATTCTGGTGACAGTTCGGCAAGGGTCGCCGTCGTGCCGGGGGCGGCGAGCGGGATGGGGCGGGCGTGCGTCGATCGGCTGCGCGGCATTGCCGACGTTGTCGTGACTTCCGACATCGGCGGCGCGGTTGACGTCGTGTGCGACGTGTCGGATCCGGGCGCCGTCAATGCGTTGGTGGCGCACGTGCAGGAGCGAGGGTCGTTCCGCGCCCTCGTTCATGCGGCGGGCATCTCGCCGACCATGGGCGACGCCCGCCGGGTGTTCGACGTCGACCTCGTGGGCACCCAACTGCTGCTCGACACCTTCGAGCCATTGGTTGTCGCCGGCTCGGCCGCCGTGTGCTTCGCGTCGTCGGCCGCGTACCAGATCGGTCCGTACGTCACCGCCGAGCAGGAGGCGCTCCTGCGCGACCCGCTCGCGCCCGACTTTCTCGACCGGGCCGTCGACGCCGCCGGTGGCGACCCGGGCATCGCCTACGCGCTGGCCAAGGTGGGCGTGCAGCGGGCCGCCGCCCGGGCCGCAACCCGGTGGGGCGCGCGGGGCGGGCGCGTGGTCTCCCTCTCCCCCGGCCTCATCGACACGCCGATGGGCCGGCGCGAGCTGGAGCAGCAGCCGCCGATGCAGCAGATGTTGGCGTCCACGCCACTGCAACGCATGGGCACGGCCGACGAGGTCGCCGCCGTGGCCGCCTTCCTCGTGTCGGACGACGCGTCGTTCCTTTCGGGCGTCGACGTGCTCGTCGACGGCGGCCTGCAGGGAACGTCAGCCGCCGGCGCGTAGCTCCCGCTTCAGCACCTTACCCGACGGGTTGCGGGGCAATGCGTCGACGAAGGTCACGTCCTTGGGCACCTTGAACTTGGCCAGCTGCGACGCGCAGTGATCCATCAACTCCTGCGCGCTGACCGTCGCATCCGGCCGTAGCGCAACAAACGCCACCGGCACCTCGCCCCACTTCTCGTCGAGCCGGCCGACCACCGCGGCCTCGAGTACGGCGTCGTGCTCGTACAGCACCCGCTCCACCTCGGAGCCGGCGATGTTCTCGCCGCCCGAGATGATCATGTCCTTGAGCCGATCGACGATGAACAGGTAGCCGTCGTCGTCGCGCACGCCCACGTCGCCGGTGTGGAACCACCCGCCCGCGAACGCCTTGGCGGTGGCGTCGGGATCGCGCCAGTAGCCCTTGAACACCTTGGGCCCCCGCATCACGATCTCGCCTCGCTCCCCCGCCGCTATCGACCGACCCTCCTCGTCCCACACGTCGAGCTCGAGGTACTGGCACGGGCGGCCCACGCTGCCGAGCTTGCGCACGATGCTGTCGCGGTCGAGGAACGTGTCGCCCGAGACCGTCTCGGTGAGCCCGTACGCATCGGCGAACCAGGCCGACGGGAACGTGCGCTGGATGCGCTCGATGAGCGGGATCGGCATCTTCTCGCCACCGTTGATGATCACCCGCACCGACGACAGGTCGCGCTGCTCGACGTCCGGCAACGCCATGATGGCGTTGACCATCGCCGGTGCCAGCCACACGGTCGTGACGCGCGAGCGCTCCAGCTCGTCGACCACGGCCGCCGCATCGAAGGCGCGGTGGATGATCGTGGTGGCTCCCACCGCAACGAGCGATGTGGTCGTCAGGTCGAGCGCACCGACGTGGTACAGCGGCCCACACGCCAGGCCGAGATCGTCGGCATTGAACCCGAACTCGGCGATGTGGGCGAAGTTCTTCCACGCCAGGTTGGCGTGCGTGATCATCACGCCCTTGGGCCGCCCCGTGGTCCCCGACGTGTACATGAGCCGGTGCACGTCATCGGCCGCCACCACCGCGCACTTCCCCACGACTTTTGGCCGCTGAGGTGCGCTATCCGCACCTGAGCGGCCAAAAGTCGCTGGGGTGAGGTCGAGACTCTTCGCTGCCTCGTCGGCGACGCCCGCCATCGTCTCGTCGCAGAAGAGGGCCTTGGCCTGGGAGTGTTCGAGGATGTAGCGCACCTCGGGAGGGACCAGGCGGTAGTTGATCGGCATGGCGATGGCACCCAGGTGGTTGGCGGCGAAGATCACCTCGAGGAACTCGGTGCAGTTGTAGGAGAGCAGGCCCACTACGTCGCCCCGCTTGATGCCCTGCTCACGCAACCCGGCTGCCCGGGCGGCCGACTTCATGAAGCACCTCTCCCCGTGAACTGGTGCACGGTGCTGGCGCACCACGCCGAGCGCACGCCCGACAAGGCGATGTCGGTGTTCGAAGGCGAGGTGACGACGTACGCCGAGATGGCCGAGCAG
>JAFATL010000683.1 GCA_019243975.1 Actinomycetota bacterium
GGCGTGGGCGCGGCGATCGCCTCGGCGTCGCACAGCTTCCACGACAAGGTCCAGCTGTGGAGCCTGCACGCGCCCGCCTTCAACGGCCGGGTGGCCGAAGGCGTGCTCAAGGCGGCCGAGCACAACCAGCCCGGCTGGCAGCTCGCCGTCGACTACTTCTTCAGCCTCTTCAACCTGGCCCTGGCCGGCTTCCTGCTGTGGCTGCGCCCCCGCGACCCAACGGCCCGTCGCCTCGCCGTCGGCATGGTGGGCACGGCGGCGGTGTTCAACCTGCAGGCGCACGCGGTCTACGAGGCGATGGACGTGCACCACATCGAGTCGGTGGCGCACTTCGCCTTCCAGTACATCGCCGCCCTGTCGTACGTCGTCGCCCTGCTGCGGTTCCCCGACGGCAAGCTGGTGCCGAAGTGGCCCCGCTGGGGGCTGGTGGCGCTCTACGTGCCACCAGCGGCGCTGGTCACCTACGGCGCCTTCCACGTCAGCGGCACCAGCCGCACCGTCGGCCTCATCCTCTACTTCGGCATCGTCATCCCGCTCGTCGGCGTGCTCGGCCAGGCCTACCGCTACCGGCGCTCGCCCACGCCGATCGAGCGGCAGCAATCGCGGTTGGTGTTCTGGGCCATGCTGCCCGCACTGCTGGTGAGCCTCATCTCGCTCACGGGCATCCAGCACAGCGCGTTCAGCTCGTTCCAGAACCGGCCCATCGACGTGCTGCCGGTGTCGTTGTTCCGCGTGTTCCAGCCCGTGTTCGCGTTGATCCCGCTCGCGCTGTTCGTCGGCATCCTGCGCTTCCGGTTGTGGAACATCGACCGCGTCATCAGCCGCTCGCTGATGTACGCCACGCTGGCCGGGTTCGTGTCGGCCGTGTACGTCGGCGTCGTCGTCGGCTTGGGCCGGCTGTTCGGCGCCACCGGCGGTCGCGGCAACCTGGCCCTGTCGATCGTTGCCACCGGTGTCGTGGCGTTCGCGTTCCAACCGGTCAGAGAGGCGGTCAACAAACTCGCCAACCGATTGGTCTACGGCAGACGCGCCACGCCGTACGAGGTGCTGTCGTCGCTGGGCGAGCGCATGTCGACAACCGTCGCCACCGAGGAGCTGCTGCCCACGCTGGCGCGCATCGTCGCCGAGGGCACGGGCGCCAAGCGGGCCGACGTGTGGCTGGTGCGCGGCGACCAGGCGTGGCCGGCGGCGTCGTGGCCCGACGACAACGGCGAGGCGCGCGAGACCGTCGCCCTCAGCGGCTCGACGTTCCCGGTGATCGCCACTGCCAGCGCCGTCGTCCCCGTGCGCCACGACGAGGAGCTGCTGGGCGCCCTCACCGTCACCAAGCCCGGTGACGAGCAGCTGTCGCCCACCGAAGACAAGCTGCTCCACGACGTGGGCGCCCAGGCCGGCCTGGTGCTGCGCAACGTGCGCCTCACCACCGAGCTGCTCGACCGCCTCGAGGAGCTGCGGGCCTCGCGCCAGCGCCTGGTGGCGGCCCAGGACGCCGAACGGCGCCGCCTGGAGCGCAACCTGCACGACGGCGCCCAGCAGCAGCTGGTCGCCCTCAAGGTGCAGCTGGGGTTGGCTGAGCGCCTGGCCGAGAGCGGCCAGCCCGTGGGCGAGATGCTGCGCCAGCTCAAGGACGACACCGGCGAGGCGCTCGAGAACCTGCGCGACCTGGCCCGCGGCATCTACCCGCCGCTGCTGGCGGCCGAGGGCCTGCCCGCGGCCGTCGCCGCTCACGCCCGCAAGACGTCACTCGATGTCGACGTCACCGCCGAGGGCGTGGGCCGCTACGACCAGGACGTGGAGACCGCCGTCTACTTCTGCGTGCTGGAGGCGCTGCAGAACGCGTCGAAGTACGCGGGCGACTGCCACGTCGAGGTGGCCATCAACCACGAGGGCGACAACCTGATCTTCCGGGTGTGCGACAACGGGCCCGGTTTCGACCCCGCGTCGACGGCCAAGGGCGCCGGCTCGCAGAACATGGCCGACCGGGTCGCGGCCCTCGACGGGGTGCTCACCATCAGCTCATCGCCCGGCCACGGCACGACCGTGACCGGCACCATCCCGGCCCCCGACCTGGCCGACGTTTCGACCTCAGCCAGCTGACGTAGTTTGGGGTCTGCTGTGCCCCGCACCATCGTTCGTTACTTCCTCACGGT
>JAFATL010000762.1 GCA_019243975.1 Actinomycetota bacterium
CCTCGACCTCGATCGATTCAACGAGATCAACGACTCGCTCGGCCACGACGTCGGCGACCGCGTGCTGGTCGAGGCTGCCCAGCGCCTCCGCGACACGTGCCGGCCCGGAGACACCGTGGCACGCATCGGTGGCGACGAGTTCGCCATCGTGCTCCGTGGCATCGCCGACCTGGACCGGGCCACACGCATGGCCAAGATGTTGCTGGCCGGGCTCGAGGAAGCGATCGTCGTGCGCGACGTCGCCCTGCACGTGCGCGCCACCCTGGGCATCGTGGTGTCCGACGCGACCTCAGACGCTGCGACGCTGCTGCGCCAAGCCGACATCGCCATGCGCGGCGCCGAGCGGCGGGGCGTCGCCCTCGCGGTGTACACGCCCGGGGAGGAGACCGGCGGCGCGGCCCAGTTGGCCCTCGTCGCCGACCTGCGGCGCGCCATCGACAGCGACGAGTTGCGTCTCCACTACCAGCCCAAGGTGGACATCCGCTCGGGGCGGGTCCTCGGCGTCGAGGCGCTGGCACGGTGGGTGCACCCGACGCTCGGCAACGTCTCGCCCGGCGAATTCATCCCCCTGGCCGACCGCACGGGCCTGATTGGGGCCCTGACGAAGCGGCTACTCGACGACGCACTGGCCCAGGAGCGGCGGTGGAGCGACGACGGGCTCACGGTCGGCGTCGCCGTCAACCTGTCGCCCCGGCTGCTCGTCGATCCCGACCTGATCGGCTGGATCACCGCCGCCCTGAACAAGCACCGCGTGCCGGCAAGCGCGCTGACGCTCGAGATCACCGAGAACGCCCTCGCCGAGGGGCCCGACGCCGTCAGCGCCCTCGAATCGCTGAGCAAGGTTGGCGTCCGGCTCGCAATCGATGACCTCGGCACCGGCTACTCGTCGCTCATGTACTTGAAGCGGCTGCCAGTCGACGAGCTCAAGATCGATCGCGCCTTCATCAAAGACCTGGCCGAGGACATCCGTGACCAGGCCATCGTCCGGTCCATCGTGCAGCTCGGCCGGACGCTCGGCCTGACCGTGGTGGCCGAAGGCGTGGAGGATGAGCCCGCCCTCGACGTGCTGGGCCGACTCGGCTGCGCCACCGCTCAGGGCTTCTACTGCCGCCGGCCTGCGCCGGCCGGCGAGATCACCGCCTGGCTTATCGGCCGACATGAGGAGCTCGCTCCGCCGACTGACGAAGCGCGTACCTGACCGGCGTCCGACTCTGGGGGTAGCGGGTGCTAACCGGCGCGGTTGGCGCTCAGCTGCTTGCGCTCGACCTCGTTGAGCCCGCCCCAGATGCCGTGGGGTTCACGGATGCGGACGGCGAAATCGAGGCACGGCTGGCGCACGGAGCAGGTGGCGCAGATGGCCTTGGCTCGGGCCTCGCGCGCCTCCTTCTCGTCCTTGCGCTCGAAGTGCGATGGGGGAAAGAACACCGCCGACTGTGGACCCCGGCACGCCGCCTTCTCCTGCCAGAGGTCCTCGACTCCCTGCGCGCTCATTCGAGTAGCGACCCCCTTTCCCCAGGGGACCCTAGCGGCTGTGGATAGCGCCAAACAAGGGGCAAATTGCCAGGTCTTCGGCCTGAAACTCGGACTTTTGCTGTGGATAAGTCAGGGGAATCAGTGCCCCGCGTCCTTAGCGCCGCCGGTCTCGGGCTCGACTTCGAGGAGGAGGCCGTCGATGCCGACGACGCGGATCGTCTCGCCCGTGCGGATGGGCGTCGCCCGGTTGGTGCGGGCCCGCCAGGGGGCGCCGCGCACCTCGACGGTGCCCTCGGGGGAGACGTCGGTACCGGCCACGCCCAGCTCGCCGATCATCGACTCGCGGCCGATGGTCGGCGTGGAGAAGCGGGTGCGGATCATCACCGGCATGGCCCCGACCATGAACAAGGCGGTGCCGGCGATCACGATCACCATGGCGACGACCGGCACCGAGAACCCGTCGTAGAGACGCGCGCTGCCGATGGCGAGCGCGATCGTGCCGACCGCCGCCCAGAACCTGGGCGCGCCCGCCTGCAGGTCGATGGCGTACCCGAACACGCCGATGCACAGCAGCAGCACCGCCCACCACCGCGTCGGCAGCACGCCGAGGCCGTAGGACGCCAGCGCAGCGGCGAGGAGTCCGGCCACGCCGGCGATGCCGATGCCGGCCGTGAAGAACTCGAAGACGATCAACAGCAGCCCGACTACCAGCAGCACGTAGGGCACCGCCGGCGTCACGACGGCGTTCAGCATGCGCGCCATCAACGCGGGCTTGGCGAAGCGCACGTCGACATCGGGCCGGCGCTGCGGCTGACGGCCCTTCTCGCGCACCACCTTGGTCGGAACTGGAAGGCCGCCGCCCACGACGAAGTCGCCCAACGTCGGTGCCCTCACGACGTCCATGCCGATGGCGCGGTTGGGGCCGACCTTGGCGCCCGGTCCCACCCCACGCACCTTGGCGGCGAGGAACAGGCGGTACACGTCGCGATAGGCGCGCGGGCGGCCGCTCCCGCCCACCCAGACCCCGACGGGCACGGTCGACCGCGAGACGGTCTGCTCGAGGCGGCGCAGGCGCGCCGCTGACAGCACCCCGTTGCGGCTGTCGAGCTGCACGACG
>JAFATL010000042.1 GCA_019243975.1 Actinomycetota bacterium
CTGGCGCGCGGGCGCGACGAGCGGATGGTGGCGGGACGCCAACCGCCGCCCGACCTGTCGGTGTCACTCG
The DNA here is from genome assembly GCA_019243975.1 of Actinomycetota bacterium. GTDB lineage: Bacteria > Actinomycetota > Acidimicrobiia > Acidimicrobiales > JAFATL01 > JAFATL01. The sequence continues at coordinate 71 of JAFATL010000042.1, forward strand.
AGCTCGACCCGCCCGCCGAGCGCGTCGACACGGCCGCCTTCGCGGCCAAGCAGCTGGCCCACGAGCTGCACGAGCAGCTGGCCGACCGCGGCCTGGCGTGCACGCGCGTCGCCATCGAGGCCGACACCGAGCACGGCGAGCACCTCGTGCGCCTGTGGCGGCACGACGGCGCCCTCACCCCCGCGGCCATGGCCGAACGGGTGCGGTGGCAGCTCGATGGGTGGCTCACCGCGTCGGGCGGGTTGAGCGGTGGCCTCACCCTCATCCGCCTCACGCCCGACGAGGTCAAGCCCGCCAGTGGCAGACAGCTCGGGTTCTGGGGCGGCGCCGCCGAGGCCGACGAGCGCGCCGGTCGCGGGTTGGCGCGCGTGCAGGGCATCCTCGGCATCGACGCCGTCGTCACCGCCGTGCTCACCGGCGGCCGCAGCCCTGCCGAGCAGGTGCGGTTGGTGCCGTGGGGCGACGCCCGCCAAGCCGAGCCCGTCACCGAACCGTGGCCCGGGCGGGTGCCGGCGCCCGCGCCGTCGACTGTGCACGTGCCGCCCATGCCGACCGACGTGGTCGACGCCAACGGCGCGCCCGTCGCCGTCACCGGCCGCGGGCTGTTGGCGGCCGAACCGGCGCGCCTGGCCGGCGAGGCGGTTACCGCGTGGGCCGGCCCGTGGCTGGCCGACGAACGCTGGTGGGACCCGCCCGCCCACCGCCGCCGGGCCCGCTTCCAGATGGTCACCGCCGACGGCGTGGCCCGGCTCGTCGCCCTGGAGAACGGGCGGTGGTGGGTGGAGGCGACCTATGACTGAGCGGTCTCGAGCGCCGGGCGCCGGGCGCGATCGATCGGGAGCCCAACCACCACCAGCGGGATCACGACAGCCCTGATGCCGGTGAGCACACTGTTCTGGCCCGGGTTGTGGAGCTCGAACAGCAGCAAGGCGATGCCGACGGCGGCGGCCAGACGCCAGCGCGTGCGGCCGTCGCCGATCACCAACGGCAGGACCAGCACGAAGAAGTAGAGGTGGTGCGACCAGGTGATGGGTGACACCGCGAACCCACAACACGTCACGATCACCAGGGCGGCGAGGTGGTTGCCTTTGGCGGCGGCGCGGCGTGCCCGCACGAACGCGACGACGAGCAGGGCAGCTGCCAGCAGCAGCCACAACCCACCCTGCACCGCCGACGGGAGGTGGCTCATCGTCAGGAGCCGGCGGACGCTGTTGCTGTAGGGGTGGGCGAGGCGACCGACCCGGCGGGTGTCGAACACCGCATCGGTCCAGTAGCGCCACGAGTCGTGCCGGGCGATGGCGAACGCCAACGCCGTCACCGCCACGGCCGACGCCACCGCCCGCCCGGCAGCGCGACGGAAGCCGGCCGCGACCATCGCAACTACCGCGATGGCGGGCGTGAGCTTCATGGCCGCCGCCAGCCCCGTGAGCACGCCCGCCCACGGCGCATCCCGCTGGGCGGCAACGAAGTCGATGAGTACGGCCAGAGCGAGGAACGCGTTTATCTGGCCGATGCGCGCCGTCAGGTAGATCGGCGCCGCCCACAGTCCCGCCGCGACCAGTGCGGCGCGGTATCCGGGCAGGGCCGGAGCGGCGGGCAGCTCACGAGCAGCCACGGCGAGGAACACTGCGGATGCCACCACCGATGCGATGAGCCAGGCGTGGTCGACGAGGGCGAACGAGACCGCGGTGAGGGGCTTCAACACCAGTGCCGCGAACGGCGGATACGCAAAGCCCAGCCCGGTGGGCGGAAAGTGGAAGTCGTAGAGGTGACCGGGGAAGGCCTGCTTCACGGCCGAGAAGTAGATGTGCAGGTCGATGCGCGAGCGGTCGTCGGACAGCCGCCACAGGTGCGCGATCAGCCCCACGGCCGAGGCGGTCACGAGCGCGGTGGACGCGACGCGCCACGTCCAAGTGCGTCGTGAGAACGTCGTCCCGGCCATGCGCGGGCTTGTCTACCAGCCGCGATGCGCCCTTATGCCCCCACTACGATTGAGAAAGTGAACATCTCAGCGAAGGCCGACTACGCCGTGCGTGCTGCCGTCGAGCTGGCCGCCGCGCCGCCCGGTCCCATGAAGGGCGACCGCATCGCCAAGGAACAGGGCATCCCCATCAAGTTCCTCGAGAACATCCTCAGCCAGCTCAACCGGTCGGGCATCGTCAACAGCCAGCGGGGCGCCGACGGTGGGTACTGGCTGGCCCGGCCCGCCAACAAGATCACCGTCGCCGAGGTCATCCGTGCCGTCGACGGGCCCCTCGCCAACGTCCGCGGCCTGCGGCCCGAGGCCGTGAGCTACGACGGCACGGCCAAGGGCCTGCAAGAGGTATGGGTGGCCGTGCGGGCCAACCTGCGGGCCGTCCTCGAGAAGGTGACGCTGGCCGACATCGCGGCCGGCGCGCTGCCGCGCGCCATCACCAAGCTGACGGTCGACGAGGACGCCTGGCAGCCCCACTGAACGCGTCACCCGGCGGTGAACGACCGCAGGGTCGCCGTCAGGTTGTCGTCATAGGTGAACGTGATGCCGCCGAACGACTGCTGGCCGTGCATCTTCTCGGTGTACTTCACCCACAGGTGGCGGGCGGGATCGAACCAGTAGGTGCGTGAGCGGGTGACCGACTGCGACGAGCCCGGTCGGCTCTGCCGGTCGAGCGTGACCTTCCACGTCGGCACGGGCTGGCCGGCGATGACCACGGTCTCCTGCCCGAGTACGCGCACCGTCCAGTCCTCAATCCGCTGCACGCTGCCGTCGGCCGCCTTCACCTGGGTCGCGCCCTTCACCACCTGGCCGGCGGCGGGGGCGAGTGGCACCTGCAGCATGGGCGGTACGTAGTCGCCCTGGTTCGTCTGGGCCGACGGACCAAAGCGCACCTGTCCGGCCTCGAAATCGAAGAAGACTCCGTTGTCTCGGAAGCCCAAGATCTCGCGCTCGCTGTGGTTCGACGAGTAGGCGATGTCGAGCACGACCTCGCCAGCATCACCGCCGCCGTGGGCGACCATCGTCATGGTGTCGGGGAACGCCCGGCTCCCGAACCCGGTCGCTCCCTCGGTGCCGTTCACGTCCCACAGGTAGGTGCCGAGGCGAGGGAGCGCAGACGTCGGCCCTGGCGCGGTGGAGGTGGAGCTGGACGACGACGACGTCGAGCTCGAGGAGGTTGACGACGCCAACCGTCTCGCCGTCGTCGAGGCGAGCACCTTGGCCGCCGGCGGCGTCACCGTGGTGGTCGGATCGAGTTGTCCAAAGGGCCCGCTGGCCAGGGACGGAGTTCCGCCGGGCACGCGCCGCGTGGCCACGAACGCGCCGCCACGACGGAACGATGCAGGGCGTCTGCTCCTGACGCCGACCTGGTACCAGGCCAGCGCGCTCAACACGAGCAGGAGGGCCACGGCCGCCCGCAATCGACGTTCGGAAGATTTCGACTTGCGCAGTTCCACCGGATCGAGTCTATTGTCAAGTAAGTCAGTAGACAAACTAGCAATTGGCAACCGGACCACAAGAGACTGGGGAACCCACGACCGTGAACGTCATGCAACTCACTCGGGGCCGACGTAGGACAGCGCTCCTGCTCGTCCCCCTGATCGTCGCCACCGGCCTGCTCTTCAGCAGTCGCCAGTCGAAGGCGCAGGCCGACGTCGACATCGTCCGCTCGAGCATCACCGCCAAGGACGGGCGCATCTTCTCCGTCACCAACCACCTCGTCCGGGCCCAGGCCGCAGGCGTCAACACCGCCGCCGTCAACGCCGCTGCCGGTCGCGGCAAGGAGTTCCTGGTGGTGTGGGCGGGCGACGCCAACATCGCCGACACGACGGGGTCGGAGCTGCAGAAGACGCCGTTGGCCGTGAACCCCGTTCGGCTCGCCAACATCGACGCCGTCGACGCGCCGCCGGCGCCCGACTTCCTCGCCGTCATCGACGCCGACCCGGCCTCGCCGACCTATGGCAAGGTCGTCAACACCGGTACCGTCAGCCCGCTGGTGGAGAACGAGCCCCACCACATGCAGTACCTGTACCACAAGGGCGACAAGATCTTCGCCGGCGGCCTGTACTCGGATACGACCTACGTGTTCGACGTGTCGAAGCTGCCGTTGCTCAGCCTGTCGGGCGTGAACCTGCCCCAGGACACGCTGTGCGGATCGATCCCCGACGCGTACTGGACCCTCAGCGACCACACGGCGTACGGCACGTACATGGGCGGCCCTGACGTCCCCGGCCCGTGCACCTACTCCGACGGATCCGTTCGTATCGGCAACGGGTTCGGCGGTTCCCCCGGCGAGATCGTGCACATCGGCACGGACGGCTCGACGCTGTCGGAGATGCCGGCGGCCAGCGCGACCGGCGAGGACCCGGCCAACTGCCCCAACTACCCGCTGCTCCCGCAGGCCACGTGCGCCAACCCGCACGGCATTCAGGTGCGTGAGGACCTCAAGCGCATCGTCGCCAGTGACTACGCAGAGCCGCGCAACATCGTGCTCGACCCGGTGAAGCCGCAGGACGCGGGCATCTTCCGCGACACCGTGCGCACCTACGACATCACCAACGAGAACCGGCCCACGCTGGCATCGGTGTCGGTGATGCCCGACGGCCCGCGCAAGGAGCGCAACCCGGGCCACGAAGAGCCGCGCGGGATCATGGAGACGACCGTCACCAACCTGCCCCAGCACCGCGGCGCATTTGCCGAGTCGATGTGCGGCGGCGTCATCTACTACACGCCTGACATCACGGCCAAGCGGCCGGTATGGCGTGAGGTGTTCGACGACAGCACCGCCTCCAAGTCGCTGCAGCCCAACATCACCGAAGGCGGCGGCTGCGACGGCGGCGGTTGGCTGCAGACCGACCCGACCGACCATTACCTGTACCACGCGGTGATCGGCCGCAATTCGGGCGCTCTCGACAGCTACGACCCGGGTGTACCCAAGATGGTGTACGTGCTCGACATCTCGAAGCTGGTCGCGGCCGGCGCCGGGACAACCTGCAGCGTCGACACCATTGCCGAGGTGTGGGACGGCGGCCACGAGCCGGAGTGCCCGACGCTGGCGAGCTCCTACGCGCTGCCCGACGGCACCTCCGGCGGCCCGCACTGGGGTACGCCCGACAACTTCGTGAAGCTGGCCAACGGTAACTACACGGAGACCAAGGACATCCGCCGCATCGCCGTGTCCAACTACTTCGTCGCCCGCACGGGCGTCGACGGCAACCACAAGGTGTGCATGCTCGATGTGAGCTCGACCGGCAAGTTGTCACTGGACACGAACTTCCGTGACGAGAACCACGGCACGCCGTGCGTCGACTTCAACCGCACCTATTGGCCGCACGGCAAGGACGGCAACGCCAAGCCTCACTCGGAGCTGTTCGTCGTACCCGACGCCAGCCTCCAGTAGGGCCATCACTCGCAGCGCCATGCGCCTGCGAATCGGAGTGGCGGCAGCCCTCGGGGCTCAGCTGTGGGCTGCCGCCACCCCGGCCCAGGCGCACACGATCCATCGCGTTCCTCGCTCGACAGCGTGGACGTCGCTCGCCGCGCACGGTGCGAGCACCACGATCCTCCTGCTCGCCGCCTCGGCAACTGCGGGGGCTGTCCTCGCCGCCGCCTTGGCGCGGCGCGGGCCCGGTTGGCGGCCGCCGGCGACGGCGGCGGCGGTCGCCGCCCTGGTCATCTCCGTAACGGCCCGGGCCGTGGCCGGCGGCGACCCGGTCGGCTTCGTCCACGCCGCGGCCGCCGCCGTGTGGATCGGGTGTGTCGTCGATGTGCTGGCCGCGTGGCGTGGCGGTGGCGCCGGGCCCGCTCGGGTGGCGGAGCGGGCGCACCGATTCGGCCGGGTGGCCATTGCCGCCGCCACGGTCACGGTGGCCACCGGGGTCTGGAACGTGCGCCGCCACGTGGCGACCGTCGCCGCGTTGCACACCACCGCGTACGGCCGGATCCTGGTGGCGAAGCTGGCACTCGTCATCCTCGTGCTCGGGGCCGGATGGGTCGTGCAGCGGCGCCGCACCGCTCGGTGGTTCACCGCCGAGGCCGCCGGGCTGGCCGCGGCGGTGTTCGCAGCGTCGTTGCTGCTCGCCGTGCCCGTGCCGTTCAAGGGGACGACCCTGCGGCTGGGCGAGGTGTACCGCGCATCCTCGGCCGGGGACGCGGAGTGCACCAGCCGCCACCTCGGTCACCTGCTGGCGGTGCGCGAGATCAACGCCCTCCACCCCGGCGCCGTGCAGCTCACCACATCTCCCTCGGCGCGCCAGCTGACCTACGAGCAGCGCGCCCGAGCTCTGCTCACCGCCTGCGCCGACGCGCAACCGGCCGCTTCGGGTAGCCCGGTGCCCACGTTCGGTCCGCCCGAGGTCGATGCGCTGCGCACCGCGTGGCCGGTCGGGGCCGGCGCTCGTTCGGTAGGCGAGGCCCTCGGTACGTTCTTCGCCGCTCATCGCATCGGCGCGGTCGAGGTGATCGCCGACGGTTCGGCTCGCGCCACCGCGTTGGTGGACGGGCTGCGTGCGCATGGCGGCGACGTGACCGTGCGCGCCGACGCGCCGGTCGGCACCCGGCCCGACGCCGTTGTGATTGCCGGCGATTGGGCTGCTGCGTCCCGCGCCCTGCCGTCGCTCCTCGCGGGCGCGTCGGCCCCGGTGCGGGGCACGTACCTGGCGCCCTGGTTGCTGGTGCCGTCGCTCCTGCAGCCGGCACTGGCCACCACGAGCGCCCAGGTCACCGTGGCCTCCAGCTTCGACCCCCAGGGCGCGGCGGCCCAGCACTACCTGGCTGCGCTGGCGCGGTTCGGCCACGGTGCCCAACCGTCAGGGCCTGGGTTCCAGGCCTACCTCGAGGCCCGCGTCGCGCTCGTCAGCGTGGCCAGCGGATTGTCGCCGGCGGTGACGGCGGACCGCCCGCTGCTCGGGCGGGTCACCAGCCTGGAAGCGGCCACCCCGGCCGACGCCCCGCCGGGCTTGGCGTTCTACACACCAACGCGCGCGACGATCCTGCCGCCCTCCCTCGGGCACAACCATGCTGAGGCGTCGGCGTGGGTGCCGGGCGGGCAGCTGGCCGCCATCAGCGGACTGGTACCGCTGACCGGCTAAGCCTGCTCGACGTGCAGGCCGTGGCTCGCGGCGGCTGACCAGTCGTCGTCGACCACGATCAGCTCGCGCTCGCCGTTGTCAAGCAACGATGCCGCAATCGACGCCCGGAACCCGCCTGCGCAGTGCACCCACACCTCGGTGCCCTGTGGCACTTCCGGGGCGCGCGCTACCAGCTCGTAGAGCGGGATGTGCATGGCGTCGGCCAAGTGGCTGGCCTTCCACTCGTCGGGCCGGCGCACGTCGAGAACCACGGGCCGGTGGCCCGTGTACGCGGCGGCCAGATCCCGGAACGTCGCGAGCCGGTACGACCGCACGTCATGGCCGGGCCCGGTAGCGACATGCGCCAGCGCGTGCGCGCCGACGCGATCAGCCCCGATGCGGGTGAGATCCCTCTGCGCCCGGGCCACTTGACCGGGGTCGTCGCCCACGAGGATCACGTGCGCACCCCACGGCAGGGTCCAGCCCACATACGTGGCGAGCAGCGGGCCCCCTTCGATGTTGACGCTGCCGGGCACGTGTGCCGCGGCGAAATGACGGCGAGGCCGCAGGTCGACGACCCATGCGCCCCACGCCAGGCGGGCGCGCAGCTCGGCCGGTCCGACCTCGCTCGGCATGAAGACGTTGGCGGCGTCGGGGCCAGCGCGATTCAGCGGGGCCATGTGCCGGTAGTACGACGGAACGGGGCCGAAGCCCGCGAGCATGAGGTGCACGAACGTGTCCTCGTCCAGCACCAGGCCCGGGTTCACGTTCCACTCGGCGGCGATGGTCGACGCGTCGGTGGCCGGCGCCGGGGCCCCGGAGCAGAAGCTGCCGAACCCGTGCGTGGGGTGCACGCTCACCGCGCCCGGCAACGCGCCGAGACCGCGGATGGACCGCCATTGCGACCGCGTGAGCGCGTGGGTCTGGTTGGGGTCGATGAGGTCGGTGCGTCCCGCGCTCCCGAACAGCATCGACCCGCCGGTAAGAACAGCTGTGGGCGGGCCCCCGGACGGGCCGACGACGTAGGCCAGGTGGTGCGGTGTGTGCCCGGGCGTGGCGGTGACCGTCACCTCGAAGGACCCCACGCAGAGGCGGTCGCCGCCGAACACGGCGGTCCGCTCAGCCTCGAAGTACACCGGCTCCTCGCCGGCGACGAGGTACGCCGCCCCGGTGGCCCGGGCCAACGCCAGGCCGCCGCTGACGTAGTCGTTGTGGATGTGGGTCTCGGCCACGTGGGTGATGCGCACGCCCCGGTTGGCCGCTGCCGCCAGCACCCGCTCGATGTCGCGCTGGGGATCGACGACGAGTGCGGCGTCGCCGTCGGTCACGAGGTATGACCGGTCGCCCAGTTCAGGTGTCTCGATGGTGACGATGTCGATCACACGGCCTCCCGTTGAGCAGTGCGCGGCGCGGCCGGAACGAGGACGTCCGCCAGGGCGGCCGCTTGGGCGGCGATCTCGGGAACGGCGGTGGTCTCCCACAGCGCGCCCTTGCGCAGCGAACCGATGGTGAACAGGTCGGGCGATGCATTGCCGCGGGTGTCGACGAGCGCGCCGTCGGCGTCGACGCCCAGGCCGAGACCGAGCGGGCCGGGTCGGGCTGCGCCGGTGGACAGGAGCTGACGCACGAGCGGATCGGCCGCCCGGGTCACGTCACAGGACGGACCGGTGCAGTTGATGACCCTGTCGACAAGCAGTGCCGTTTCGCCGCCGCCTCCGACGAGTTGCACGGAGATGCGTCCGCCGACTGGGCGGGCCGTGCCGACTCGCCCGGCGTGCACACACAGCCGCCCCGCGGCCTGGAGGTGGTCGACCGTCGCCGCCACCGGCGGCGCCATGCGGTGCCGGTGCACCTCCCACAGCCGGCCCACCCGCCGCAGCAGGCGCACGCGTTCGTGATCGGGCAGGGAGCGCCATACGTGCTGGGTGAGAGGTCGCATCCCGTCGACGACGGACCGCCAATCGCGACCGGCCCGCTGCGCCGCCCGCAGCTCTGTGCGGACGGCCCGCACCACGTCCGCCGCCGTGCGCCCGTTGGCCCCGGCCGCCGGGAACGTCACCGGCCACGGCTCCACCGCCGTACAGAGGTGGGCCCGGGGCAGCCACCCGTGCCGGGACGCCGCGTGAACGGTGCCGGTCCCGCCGCGCTCAGCCAACATCAGCGCGACGTCGACCGCGGTGAGGCCCGTGCCGAGGAGCAGCACGTCCTCGTCCCCATCGACGCGCTCGAGAGCGCCCGGCTCCCACGGGTCGGCGACATACCGCGGATCGGCGAGGAGACCGCGGGGGACGCCGGCGGGTGGGGAAGGGGGAAAGAGGCCCAGCGCCAGCACGCACGCGTCGACCTCGACGTGGCGGCCGTCGCGCAAACCCACCACGACGCCCGCGGCCCGCCGGAACACGGCGGTGACGTCGGCGCGGACCCGCTCCAATGTCGATGGACTTGCCGACGCGGCCGCGTCGAGCACGTCGGCGAGGTACCGGCCGTACAACGCTCGGGGTGCGAACGTCGACGAGTCCGATCGGCCCGTGGCCGCACCCAGCCAGCGCACGAAGTGGTCGGGGACCGAGGGCAAGGCGCTCATCCCGGATGCAGGCACGTTCAGCAGGAGTGACGGCGGCCCAGGCGCGTAGGCGACGCCCTGACCGACAGCGTCGGCCCGCTCGATCAACACGACCCGGGGAACGCGCCCCGCCCGCAAGAGCTGGGCGGCCACCATGACGCCGCTCGCTCCGCCGCCGACGATGCCGACCGTCATCGCGTCGCTCACGGTCTGGGACCGTATCTCCACTTTGTCTACCAATCAAGTAGACAAAAGGCGACCGATCAGGTAAACATTCAATGTGGACAACCGAGAGCTCCTCGAACTGGTGCAGGCGCTGGCCGCCGACGAGGCCGGTTGGCGGCGATACGTCACCGGCGACTGGTCGGCTCGGTGGTACGAGCGCTTCGCTCTCGAGCGCGACTTCGAGGCCTGGCTCATCGGCTGGCCCCAGGACCACGGCATCGACCTGCACGACCACGGCGGTTCAGCCGGCGGCTTCGCGCTGGTGGAGGGGTCGCTGATCGAGAGCTACCTCGATCGAGGCCGCCCCCGCCGGCCTCGCCGCGTGCGTCAACGCCGGTGGAACGCGGGGGAGTCAGTCGCGTTCGGCGCCGACCACGTGCACGACCTGGTCAACGTGCGCAGCACGCCCGCCCTGAGCGTGCACGTGTACTCCCCGCCCCTGGGTGAGATGACGTTCTATGGCTCCCGCCTCGACCGCCAGCTGGCGACGAGCCCCTAGGCGCTCAGCAGGCCCCAGCGGCGGCGGATGGCGGTGTCGGCGACGGTGAAGAGGCTGTCGACGACGATGCCGATGACGAGGATGACGATCATCATCGACAGCAGCCACGGAGCGTCGCTGACGTCGCGCGCGTTCTGGAGGAACACGCCGAGCGACGGATGGCCGGCCACGATCACCAGCAGCTCGCCCGCCATGAGGCTGCGCCACGCGAACGACCACCCCTGCTTCAGGCCGCCCACGAACGAAGGGAGGGCGGCGGGCAGGATCACGTGGCGATACAGGCTGGGCCCGCGGGCGCCGAGCATGCGACCGCTGCGCAACAGCAACGGGGGGATGTGGTCGACGCCGCCGATGAGGCCGTTGGCG
>JAFATL010000177.1 GCA_019243975.1 Actinomycetota bacterium
AACGCCCGTCCAAGTGCCGATCAAGGGTCGTTTTTCGACCCTTGATCGGCACGTGGACAGTTAGCGGTGCTGTTTGAGGGCGGCTTGGGCGGCCCAGTAGCCGCACATGCCGTGGACGCCGCCGCCGGGAGCCGTTGACGCGCTGCACAGGTAGACGTTGTCGAGGCCACGCACCGCATAGGGGCTGGGGGAGAGGATGGGGCGGGCCGCGAATTGCAGGCCGGCCGACGAGCCTCCGACGATGTCGCCGCCGACGTAGTTGGCGTTGTGGCGCTCCAGTTCGGCGGGCGGCCGCACGCTGCGCCCGATGACGAGCTCACGGAAGCCGGGAGCGAAGCGCTCGATCTGGCGCTCGATGGCGTCGGTCATGTCGACGGTCGAGCCGTTGGGCACGTGGCAGTAGGCCCACAACGTGTGCTTGCCCTCGGGGGCGCGGGTCGGGTCGGCCAGGCTCTGCTGGCCGATCAGCACGTACGGCTTGTCGCTGACGCGGCCGCTGAGCATCTCCTGCTCCGACGCCGCGATCTCCTCCAGCGTGCCGCCCAGGTGCACCGTGCCCGACCGCCGGCAGGCGTCCGCTTTCCACGGCACGGGACCGTCGAGGGCCCAGTCGACCTTGAACGACCCCGGCCCGTACTTGTACTTCTCGAGGCTGCGCCGGTAGCGGGGATGGAGGCGGTCGCCCGCCACGTCGAGCACGAAGCGGGGCGTCGTGTCGAGGAAGACCGCTCGCGCCGAGGGCAGCTGGTCAAGAGACGCCACCCGCTCGTTGGTGCGCGTCTCGCCGCCCAGCGAGCGCAGGTACGACGCCAGCGCGTCGATGAGCGACTGCGAACCGCCCTTTGCAACCGGCCACCCGCCCACATGCCCGAGGGCGAGCATGAGCACCCCGTAGGACGCGGTGAGCGGCGCGGTCAGCGGCAGGAACGCGTGCGCGGCCGTGCCCGCGAACAGTCCGCGCGCCTGCTCGGTGCGGAACACGCGGCGGGCCAGCGCGCGCGCCGGCCACAGGGCGCGGACGCCGAAGTGCGCCATCGCCACCGGGTGGCGCGGCGGCCGCACCAGCGGCGCCATCAACGAGGTCTCTAGCAGGCCCCAGCGCGACGCCAGCGGACCGATCAGGCGACGATAGCGGTCACCGTCGACGCCCAGCCCGTGCGCGGTGGCGTCGAGCGAACGCTCCAACACGCCGGCGCTGCCGTCGTCGAGCGGATGTGCGATCTGCGCGTCGGGATGGATCCATTCGAGCCCGTGCTCGTGCAGCGGGAGCTCCCGGAAGAACGGCGACGCGATACCCATCGGGTGCACCGCCGAGCACGTGTCGTGCTTGAACCCCGGCAGTGTCAGCTCTTCGGTGCGACTGCCGCCACCGAGCGTCGCTTCCGCTTCGAGGACGAGCACCTTCCAGCCCGCGCGCGCCACCTCGACCGCGGCGGCCATGCCGTTGGGTCCCGAACCGACAACGATCGCGTCGTAGTCCGCCATCGCGGCGAGCCTAAAGCGCCGACGCGAACGAACTCGCCACACTTGACCGCGACTACGCGGTCAAGTGTGGCGAGTTCGAGGGAAGTGCTAGGCGGCGACGCGGCCGCAGACGGGGAACTGGCCCCAGCCGCTGCGGGCGACGAGGCGTTGGGCGGCCTCGAGCTGCGTCGCATAGGGGTAGTCGACGGGGTTGCCGCTGTACCCCAGGGAGTGCCAGGTGCTGAGGCTGAACTGGAAGGCCCCGAAGTAGCGGCCGCCGCCGCCGACGGCGGACGGGTTGCCGTGGGACTCGCAGTTGGCCAGGGCGGCCCACACGTCGCCGCCGGCGACGTAGGTGCGGGCCCGGGGGGCCGACCGGCTGGCCCGGGGGGCCGGGGCGTGGTTGTCGGCGGGGTTGCCGGCCGGGACGATGGCGGGGGGTTCGACGACGCTGCCGACGGCCGGGAGGCTGACGGCAGGCTGCTCGGGGACCGGTTTCGCCGCCGCGATGTACCGGATGGCGTCATTGCTTGTCTGGGCTGTACAGCCCGCCAGGCCGAGCGCGAACAGCGCAATCAGGACGAGGCGTTTCAAAGGGTTCCCTTTCTGGGGGGCGGAGGTTCAACGAGCCGGCGGACCACTGGCCATCGCGGCTGCTGGAAACATTTCACAGCAGCAAGCGGCTGTTAAACAGTGGCTAGCAAACTACAACGCCGTCATACCCGGTGTCAAACCTCCCCAACCCCGGAAACGGCGGCGGGGGTACCGTCGGGACCATGCGCGTACCCCTGACGGTTGGTGAGTTCCTGGAACGGGGCGCCCACGTGTTCGGCGCCCGGACGGCGGTCGTGGACGAGCCCGGCACGCCGGGGTCCTTCGGTCGCCTCACCTATGAAGAGGTGCACCGGCGGGCCAAGGGCATGGCCCTGGCGCTGGAGCGCATGGGTGTCGACCAAGGCGCACGCGTCGCCATCGTCAGCCCCAACGCGGCCCGCTTCCTCATCGCGTTCTTCGGCGTGAGCGGGTTCGGCCGGGTGCTGGTGCCGGTCAACTTCCGGCTCAACGCCGAGGAGATCGGCTACATCGTCCAGCACTCGGGCGCCGAGGTGCTGCTCGTCGATCCCGAACAGGACGCGGGCATCGCCGGCGTCACCGCCAAGCACCGCATCGTCCTCGACGGTGTGCAGGACGCCGAGCTGTTCGCACTCGCGCCCGACGGCCAGGAGCCGAAGCGGTGGGAGCCCGACGAGAACGCCACCGCCAGCATCAACTACACGTCGGGCACGACGGCGCGCCCGAAGGGCGTGCAGCTCACCCACCGCAACTGCTGGCTCAACGCGGTGACGTTCGGCTGGCACACGACGGTCACCGACCGCGACGTGTACCTGCACACGCTGCCGATGTTCCACTGCAACGGCTGGGGCATGCCGTACGCGGTCACGTCGATGGGCGTGAAGCAGGTGGTGCTGCGCAAGGTGGACGGCGAGGAGATCCTCAGCCGCATCGAGAACGAGGGCGTCACGTTGCTGTGCGGCGCCCCCGCGGTGGTGGCCGCCATCCTCGACGCGGCGACGGCGCGCACGGCCGCCGGTCGGTCGATCCCGGGCAACGTGCGCATGGTCGTGGCCGGGGCGCCGCCGCCCTCGAAGGTGATCGAGCGGGTCGAAGGCGAGCTGGGCTGGGAGTTCATCCAGATCTACGGCCTCACCGAGACGGCGCCGCTGCTCACGATCAACCGGGCGCCGTTGGAGTACGACGAGCTCACGCCCGCCGAGCGTGCGTCGCGCCTGTCACGCGCCGGCGTGCCCGCCGTTGGTGTGCGCATGGACGTCGACGCCGAGGGCGAAGTGCTCGCTCGTTCGAACAACGTGTTCGAGGGCTACTGGGAGCAGCCCGACCAAACGGCGAAGGCGATCGTCGACGGCTGGTTCCACACCGGCGACGGCGGCCACCTGGACGGGCCGTACGTGGTGATCTCCGACCGCAAGAAGGACGTGATCATCACCGGCGGCGAAAACGTGTCGTCGATCGAGGTCGAGGACTGCCTCTACCAGCACCCGGCGGTGGCCGAGTGCGCGGTGATCGGCGTGCCCGACGAGAAGTGGGGCGAGACGATCAAGGCGCTGGTCGTGCTGCGCGACGGGCACATGGCCACGGGCCAGGAGCTCATCGACCACTGCCGCGAGCGCATGTCGCACTTCAAGTGCCCGACGTCGGTCGACATGGTCGACGCTCTCGCTCGCACCGCCACCGGCAAGCTCCAGAAGTTCAAGCTCCGCCAGCCCTTCTGGGAAGGCCGCGACCGCCAGGTCAACTAACGCGCCAACCTCCGCACGGTGCGGAGGTGTGCGACCAGCTCGTCGATGCGGGTGCGGGCATTGAGCCCGCTGGTCGATGGCATGACGTACGCGATCGCGCCGGCAAGGTCGCGGGGCTGGCGGCCGGGGACGGCCTTGCGGTCGACGGCGGTGCGCCACCCGTCCAGGCCGACGAAGCAGACGACGCGCGGCTGCAGCCACGCCACCAATCGTTCGACGCGCTGCAAGCCGGCGCGGTACTCGTCGGGTGAGAGCTCGCTGGCCTGCACGGTCGCGCGCTTCACGATGTCGGTGATGCCGACGCCGTCGTGCTCGAGGGCGTGCACCGGATCCAGGGCGCGCGTGACGAGCTTCGCCTTCACCGCCGCCGGCCAGAAGCGGTTGCCGGGCCGGGCGTAACCCACGCCTCGATCGGCCGAGTACTCACTTGGGTTGAGGCCGCACACCAGCACGCGCATGTTCGGCCCCACCGTGTCCGGCAACGACCGCGCGCGACGAGCGCGCACATGCGTATTGCGCCCGTCGAGGACGTCGATCTTCTCCACCTCGAAGCCCGCGCCGATCACGACATCGGTCACCGGTTGCTCCTCCCGGCAACCGATCGTGACGTCGACGGACGCGCCCACCGGAGTTTCCCAATGCCGCGCCGCCAGTTTCATCGGCAGCCGCGCGTCGTAGACCTCGACCGTCGAGCGGTTCAGCCTTGGCCTCAGTTGGTGTCGGAGGTGGCGGGGGTGGGGCGGGCGGCGCCGGCGCGGGCGGCGAGGGTGAAGGCGGTGTCCCAGCCGCCGGCTTCGATGCCGAGGGCGTCGAGGCGGTGGCGGGCGTCCTCGAGCACCTCGGCGCTCTCCTCGGCGCCGATGCCTTCGAGGGCCCGGCCGTAGGCGAGACGCACGACGGCCTGGCTGAGGCGGTCGGTCGTGCCGTCGACCGTGGCCAAGGCGCGGGCGAAGGCGCGCTCGCCCTCGGGCCGTTGGGCGAGTTGGAAGAACGCGAACCCGGCGCCGATGGTGGCGATGGTGTGGTCGAGGTACGTGCCGGTGTTGGGGTCGTCGACCTTGGCCGACACGTCGAGCGCGTCCGACGGGTTGCCCGACGCCACCAGCGCGAGTGACAGGGCGCCGTTGATGTTGGCCCGCTCGCCGTCGGTGTGGGCGGTCTGCTCGGCAACCCGCAACGCCTGCAGAGCGGCCGGCACCTCACCCTGCTGCAGCCGGATGATGCCCAGCACGGCCTCGCGTTCGGCGTGGCCGATCGAGTCTTCCGGCGCGCCGGGCCCGTGCATGCCGATCGCCGCCGCCGCCCGTTCGGGATCGCCGATCTGGTTGAAGATCGACGCCTCGGCCATCCCGACGAAGCCGCTGCCGCGGCCCTTGGTGGACGTGACCTTGGCCGCGGGCTCGGCGTACTCGACGAGCGACTCGAGCCCTTCCTCGACGGCGCCCGACGCGATGAGCGCACGCGACACCAGCGCGATGGCTTGGGCTTGGCCGCCGGTGTCGTCGATCTGCTCGAACAACGTGCGGGCATTGCGCGCCGGCTCGACAGCTTCGAGCGGGCGACCGGTGAGCAGCCGCACGCTCGCTTGCAGCACCAGCACCATGGCAAAGGCCCACTTGTCGCCCATGTTCTTGGCCTCGCCGATGATGCTGTCGGCCAGTGCGCCCGCCTCGTCGTGGCGGCCCTGGAAGAACCGCACCCACGCCATCAGGCCGTTGGCCCACGCCAGGCCACCGTTGTCGCCGATCTCGCGGAACGTGGCCGCCGCCTTCTCGAGACGCTCTTCGGCCGCGCTGGTGTCGCCCCGGTAGAAGGAGATCCACGCCAGGCGCTGCTGCGCCCACGCCGTGGCCCGGCGGTCGCCGGTCGACCGCGCCAGCTCGAGCGCTTCGGTGAACGGACCTTCGGCGCGCGACGGGTCGTCGTTCTGCAGCAGGGTGAAGCCGAGGTTGCCGAGTGCCTCGGCCTTGCCGGCGGCGTTGTCGAGCTCGCTCCAGAGCGCCACTGCCCGCTCGAGTGTGGCGATCGACGCTTCGGGCTCGCCGGCGCGCTGCTGCACGTCGCCGAGCACGGTGAGAGCAGCCGCCTCCCAGCCTTTGTCGTTCTTGGCTTCGGCGATGGCGAGCAGGTCGGCCAGATCCTCTTGCGCCTCGGCCAACCGGTGCAGGCCCGCCTGCGCCTTGGCGCGCGCGTGCAGCACCCGCGGCTTGTGCTCGCTGTCGGGGGGCAGCAGCCGCATGGCCTGGTCGAGCAGGCGCAGCGACACCGGGTGCATGTCGCGCTCGTGGGCGCGTACGGCGGCCCGTTCGATCGACTTCAGGGCCTGGCCCAGGATGTCGACCGGCACGCCCTCGATCGACCCGCCGAGCTCGCGCACCAGCTCGGCGGCGACGCCGTAGTGGTGGGCGATCTGTTCGAGTTCCTCGTCCTCGCGTCCCAGGCCGCGGGTGCGTTCGACCAACCAGTCGGCCAGCGCCGCGTGGCGGCGGGCTCGGGCCGCTTTCGTCAACGTCTCGTAGGCCACCTCGCGTACGACCTCGGAGCGGAACGACCACGCACCCTCGTCGACGATCAGCAGGTCTTTGGTGGCCAGGTCGACGAGGATGCGGGCCACGTCGGTGTCGCCGCGCGACTCGGCCATGGCGACGAGGGCGTCGAGCCGGCCCGTGCGCCCGCCCACCGCCGCGTCTTCGAGCACCCCGCGCTCGCGGGACGACAGCGAGTCGAGGCGCGCCGCCACCAGGCCCCGCAACGTGGCGGGCAGGTCGCCGGCGGCCTCGCCCGCCGGCTGCCCCTTCTGGTGGAGCACGCCTGCCTCGTTGAGCAGGGCGACGAGTTCCTCGAGGAAGAACGGGTTGCCACCGCTGCGCTCGAGCAGGAGCGCCCGCAGGTCGGGGGGCGGGGCGGTACCGAGAAGAGAGGTGAGCAACTCGTCGGCGGCGGTGTCGTCGAGGGGGTCGACGTGCAGGACGACGGCGTTGTGGCGGCCGGGCTTGGGCGCCCACCGTTCCTCCAGCTCGGGCCGGGCGGTGGCGACCAGCACAACCGGCAACCCGCGCGACCGGTCGAACATGTCGTCGACCAGGTCGAGCACGAGGTCGTCGGCCCAGTGCAACTCCGACAGCACGATGACCAGAGGCCGCGACCGGGCGATGCCCTCGATGAGGATGTGCAGGGCGCGGCGCGCCTCGTCGCGGGCGCGCACCGGATCGAGCTCGGCCAGCGCGTCCTCGTCGCCCATGAGGTGCTGCAACGACTCGACGATGCGATCGAGCTCCGTGCCGGTCAGCCCGGTGGTCTCCTCGGCCGTGGTGCGGGTCTTGGCCCGCCACACGTCGGCGGGATCATCGGGCTTGATGTCACACGCCTGGCGCAGCGCCTCCGCGACCGGCCACCACGCGTTGGCCTCGCCGTAAGGGACGCAGCGGCCTTCGAGGACCGACGCGTCGTAATCGCACGCGGCCATGCTGGCGGCTTCTTCGGCCAGGCGGCTCTTGCCGATACCGGCCTCACCGAGGAGCAGGACCAGTTGCGGCCGACGTCGCGCCGTCGCGGTGGCCAGCGAGTGGCTGAGCAGCCCGAGCTCGTGGTCGCGACCGACCAGGGGAGTGGGGGAGCGGCGCGGTCGCCGTCCCGGGGGCGCCAACGCCTCGATGGCGACCCAGGCCTCGACCGGCTCTTCGCGTCCTTTGACAGGCACGGCGCCCAGGTGCTCGTAGTGCATCACCGCGTGGGTGCAGTCGTGGGTGTCGGGGCCGACGAGGATCTGGCCAGGGGCGGCCAGCGTCTGCAGGCGGCTGGCGACGTTGACCACGTCGCCCATTGCCGTGTAGTCGCCGCCGGCGCGCAGCGCGCCCACGAGCACCTCGCCGGTGTTCACGCCGATGCGCAGGCGCACGTCGACGCCAACTTGCGTGGCCATGCCGGCGATGGTGCGCTGCATCTGCAGGGCCGCCCGTACGGCGCGCTCGCCATCGTCCTCGTGGGCGACGGGCGCACCAAAGAGAGCAACGATGGCGTCGCCGATGATCTTGTCGACGCGGCCACCGAAGGCGGTGATGTCGGCGGCCAGCCGCTCGAAGCACTGGTCGACGATGTTCTTCACCGACTCGGGATCGCGGGTCTCGCTCATGGTCGTGAACCCGACCAGGTCGCCGAACAGCACAGTGACGATGCGGCGCTCGTCGGCCCGGGCGTGGAGCGGGTGTCCGCACGACGGGCAGAAGCGAGCCCGGTCCGGTACCCCTGCCCCACATGACGGGCACGTCATGAGGGCAAGAATAGGTGGACCCCCTGCCCTAAACCCCAATCGAGTGGCCCCCGTCACGTGGGGCGCGGGGCATACTGCCGGGCATGCGCCGGCTCTTCGTCGTGACGACGTTGTCCCTATTGGTTCTCGTCCCCGCCGCGTGTGGTTCGAGCGGGTCGACAGATCTGGCCAAGACCATCTCCGACGCGCCGGCCAAGACTGCCGCCGCGGGCAGCGCCAAGCTCGAGGCAACGGTCGTGCAGACGAAGACCTCGAGCGCGCCGTCCACGACCGCTCGCGGGTCGGCCACCACGACCAGCACGGTGCCGTCGGCGCCCACGAAGATCACCGGGGCCGTCGACTTCAAGACGGGCCGGGGCCGATTCGACGTGGCCGCCGCGTCCCTCGGCTTGCCTGCCGGGAGCGGGCCCCTGGAGGCGATCCTGGTCGGGCAGGTCTATTACCTCAAGGGGCTGGCCGGGCTGTCGTTGCCGGGCAAGCCGTGGATCAAGATCGATCTCACGAAGCTGGCGAACGGGGGCGGTGTCGGCGCGCAGCTGCAGTCCCTCGATCCCAACAGCTACCTCGTGCAGCTGCGCGGCCTCAGCGGTGCGGTGCACCAGGCCGGCAAGGAAACGGTGCGCGGCGAGAAGACGACGCACTACACGTTCACCGTCGATCTCGACAAGGCCGCGCAACTGGCGCCCGCCAACCGGAAGTCCGCGATCGAAGCGGCAGCCAAGACCGTCGCCAACAAGTCGATTCCGACTGAGGTGTGGCTCGACGTCAAGGGACGCGTGCGCCGTTTCAAGCAATCAGTCGTGCTCACGTCGGGAGTCACGAGTGGGACGACGAATCTCACACTCGAGTACTTCGACTTCGGCACGAAAGTCGACGCAACAGCACCGTCTGCAGGTGAGACCGCCGACTTCACGCAGCTGCTCGGCGGCAGCGCCGGCGGCTGATCGTTAGTCGTCGACGCGCACGCTTGGTTGACCGTCGACGACGGTCAACGTTGCAGGCATACCGATCACATTGATCGCGTCGACATCCATTCCCTCGGCGCGCACACGTACAACCTCACCCTTGCGCGCGCCGCTCGTGATGGTGATTTCGAGGTGCAACACGCCGCGATCGCGCTTTTCTTCGAAAATTTCTTCTGCGTCGATGATGAACGCGTCGTACGTGCCGTCGTCGAGTGGTTGCATCGCGAAAAGCCTTGCAAACAAAGGAGAATTCGTCGATTCGCGTGTCGCGCGCGTCACAACATGTCTGCGCGCACAAAGCACGACGCGCGCGCGATGTCAAGAGAAATGCTTGACCTTGCGCAACAAAACGATTTTCATTTATGGGACTTCCCCATTCGTTGGAGGCGTGTTGACCAACAGCGAGTCGATTGACGAACTTGCAACATCTGCAGTTCATGCATCGAACTCGAGCTTCGGCTCACGCTCGCCTGTTACGCGCGCAGTTCCCCGAGCGGTGAAGTTACGCGTGTCGACACTCCCGTCGACGCGTTCAATGAAGCGCTAGAGGAAAGGGCGGCTGATGGCCCCTGTCAAGAAGACGGCACCTGCCGCCAGGAAGGCGGCAAAGAAACGGACGTCCGCGAAGAAGGCGGCTCCTCGCAAGGCTGCCGCGCGCAAGACCACGGCGCGGAAGAGCACTGCACGGAAGTCGACGGCGCGGAAGTCCACCGCCAAGAAGGCAACGAAGAAGTCGACCGCCAAGAAGCGGCCGGCAGCACGCAAGTCAACTGCCAAGAAGAGCACTGCCAAGAAGAGCACCGCCCGGAAGTCCACCGCCAAGAAGGCCGCGAAGCGGCCGGCGAAGAAGCGTCCGGCAGCTCGGAAGGCAACTGCGAAGAAGAGCACTGCGAAGAAGAGCACCGCCAAGAAGGCCGCGAAGCGGCCCGCCAAGAAGCGCGCCGCCGCGCGCAAGGCGCCTGCTCGCAAGCGCTAGCTCGGCAGTACGACAGTCGGAGAGGGGCCCCTCTGGGGCCCCTTCTTCGCGTCCCGGCCCTTATTGACTCACGAGTCAACAAGGACGAGGATCTGACTGATGAATCAGTCAGCGAGTTCGGTTCCCGTCCTGCGTACCCGGCTCACCGATGCGCTCGGGATCGAGCACCCGGTGATGCTCGCCGGCATGGGCGGCGTCTCCTACCACCACCTCGTGTCGGCCGTGTCCGAGGCGGGCGGCTTCGGCTGCCTGGGCGCTTCGGTCATGAGCAACGAGCAGATGGTGGAGGAGATCCGCCAGGTCAAGAAGGCCACCGACAAGCCGTTCGGCGTCGACCTCCTCACGGCCATGCCCGGCGACATGGAGAAGTCGGTCGAGTTGCTCATCGAGGAGGGCGCCAGCGTGTTCGTCGCCGGCCTCGGTGTGCCGGCCAACGTCGTCGAGTTGTGCCACCGCCATTCGGTGCTCGTCGTCAACATGTGCGGCAAGGTCGCGCACGCGCGCGCCGCCGTCGACGCCGGGTGCGACATCGTCGTCGCCCAAGGTACCGAGGCGGGCGGCCACACCGGGCAGGTGGCGACCATGCCGCTCGTCCCCCTCATCGTCGACGCCGTCGGCGACCAGATTCCCGTGGTGGCCGCGGGCGGCATCTTCGACGGCCGCGGTCTTGCCGCCGCCCTGGCGTTGGGCGCCGACGGTGCGTGGCTCGGCACCCGCTTCATCGCCACGCCCGAAGCGCGTGCAGTCATCGGGTACAAGGACGCGCTGGTGCGCGGCGGCGAGGACGGCACTGTCATCAGCCGCGCCTACTCGGGCAAGACCATGCGCGTGTTGCGCAACCGCTACACGGCCGACTGGGAGAACCGCACCGACGAGCTGCAGAAGTTCCCGATGCAGGCCGTGCGCTCGATGAACGAAGGCGCGTTCCACCTGGGCGGCGACGAGTCGACCGACGGCGTCGACCCCGAGATCGAGTGCTATCCCGCCGGCCAGGGCGTCGGCGGCATCGGCGCGGTCACGCCGGCAGGCGACGTCGTGCGCTCGATCGTCCAGGAGGCGGCGTCGGTGCTGCAGCGCATCGGCGCGGTGCCGGTGACGCGTTGACGTCGGCGCGGGCCCTCGTCCTGGAGGAGCCGCGGCGGCTGGTGCCGCGACAGTTCGACCTGCCCGAGATCGGCGACGACGACGGCCTGCTCCGGGTCGAGGCGTGCGGCCTCTGCGGCACCGATCACGAGCAGTACACCGGTGCACTTCCCGCCGGGTTCGCGTTCGTGCCCGGCCACGAGTCGGTCGGCGTCGTCGAAGCCATCGGTCCGGCCGCCGCCGCCCGCTGGGGCGTGCAGGCGGGCGATCGCGTGGCTGTCGAGGTGTTCCAGTCGTGTGGCACGTGCGCCGAGTGCGCGGCGGGCACCTACCGCCGGTGCGTACGGCACGGCATGGGTGACATGTACGGCTTCATCCCCACTGACAAGGGGCCCGGCCTGTGGGGAGGCTACGCCGAGTATCAGTACCTGGCGCCCGACAGCATGTTGCTGCCTGTGCCCGCCAGCTTGGCGCCCGACGTCGCCACGCTGTTCAACCCGCTGGGCGCGGGCATCCGCTGGGGTGTGACCGTGCCGGGGACAACCATCGGCGACGTGGTCGCCGTGCTCGGCCCCGGTGTGCGCGGCCTGTCGGTGTGCGCGGCCGCCAAAGAGGCAGGCGCGGCGTTCGTCATGGTCACGGGCGTGAGCCCGCAGGACGACGAGCGGCTGGCGCTGGCGAAGGACTTCGGCGCGGACCTCGCCGTCGACGTCACCCAGACGGAACCGGCCAAGGCGCTGCGCCAGGCCGTCGGCCGCCTGGCCGACGTCGTCGTCGACGTCACGGCCAAGGCGCCGGCGGCCCTCGCCCAAGGCGTGGCCGCGGCTCGCCCGGGGGGAACGCTCGTGCTCGCCGGCACGCGCGGCTCGCCCGACACGCCCGGGTTCTGGCCCGATCACATCGTGTTCAAGGAGTTGCGCATCCTGGGCGCGCTCGGCGTCGACGCGCCGGCGTACCGCGCGGCACTCGATCTGCTTGCCACGGGGCGCTATCCGTTCGCCGACCTGCCGCGGCGGTGCGCCAACCTCGACGGGGCCGAGGACCTGGTGCGGTCGATGGCTGGTGAGGGCGCCCCGCCGCCGGTGCACGGGGTGTTGGTGCCGTGAGCGCGGCGCGCGTCCCCCGTACACGCGCCGTCGGCGACGAGGCCAAGGAGCGGCGGCGGGAAGCCATCCTGGCCGCGGCCAAGAAGGTGTTCGCCAAGAAGGGTTTCCACGCCACGACGATCGCCGATGTGGCCAAGGCGGCCAAGATCT
>JAFATL010000283.1 GCA_019243975.1 Actinomycetota bacterium
CGACGCTGGGACGAGGCGCGCGCCGGTGCTACTCGGTTGGTGATGCTGGCGGGTGAGCCCGGCATCGGGAAGACCCGCCTGTGCGCGGCGCTGGCGCAGGTCGCCTACGACCAAGGCGCCACCGTGCTCTACGGGCGCAGCGACGAAGAGGCGCTGATGCCGTACCAGCCCTTCGTCGAGGCCTTGCGTCTGCTGAGCCACGACGAGGGCACCGACGTCGTCGCCCAACTCGCCGGTTTGGCCCGCACCGACGACATCGACGACGACCCCGAGACGGGCCGCTACCGGCTGTTCCGCGCCGTCGCCACGCAGCTGGCGGCGGTCACCGCCGACGCGCCGGTGCTGCTCGTGCTCGACGACCTCCATTGGGCCGACCGGCCGACCATTCTGCTGCTGCGTCACCTCGTGCGCGCGTCCGAGCCGGGCGCCCTGCTCATCGTCGGTACCTACCGCGACAGCGAAGTGGTCGGCGGTTCGGCGTTGGCCGACGCCCTCGGCGACTTCCACCGCACCACGGGCTACGAGCGCCTGCGCCTCACCGGGCTCGACCGCGCCGGCGTGGCGTCGTTGATCGGCCCGACCGCCGGCGGCGACCGCCGCCTGGCTGACGCGGTGTTCGACGAGACCGAGGGCAACCCGTTCTTCGTCACCGAGATCGTCCGTCACTTGGCCGAGATCGGCGCCATCCGCCAAGAGGCGGGCGCGTGGCACTCCACGACGCCACCGCGGCAGCTGTCGATCCCCGAAGGTGTGCGCGAGGTGGTGAGCCGCCGCGTGGCGCGGCTGTCCGAACCTGCCAACCGGGTACTGGCGCTGGCCGCCGCCGTCGGCCGCGACTTCGAGCTGCACACCCTCGCCCAGCTGGCCGAGCTCGACGAGGACACGCTGATCGAGGCCCTCGACGAGGCCATCGCCGCCCAGGTCCTGGTGGAACCGGTGGGCCAAGCCGGCCGGTACTCGTTCTCGCATGCGCTCGTGCGCCGCACGCTGTACGACCTCATCGGCACCACCCGCCGGGTGCGCCTGCACCAACGGGTGGGCGAAGTGCTGGAGCGCCTCTACGACGGCGACCTCGACGTGCACGCGGCCGAGCTGGCCCATCACTTCCGCGAGGCCGCGGGCGCCGCCGACCCGCTCAAGACCGCCGAGTACGCCGCGCGCGCCGGCCGCAACGAGTTGGCGCTGCTCGCCTACGAGAAGGCGGCGTCCCACTTCGCCGAGGCCATCGAGATCCTGGGCCAGGTGTCGGGCGCCGACGAGGCCGAGGTCAACGATCTGGTGCTCGCCATGGGTGATGCCCAGTGGCGGGCCGGCCGGGCCGCCGACGCCCACGGTGCGTTCGTCCGCGCCGCCGAAACGGCCCGTCGGTTGGGCCGTCCCGACCAGCTGGCCCGGGCCGCCCTCGGCTACGGCGGCGGCCTCGGCGGCTACGGGTGGGCGGTGCGCGCCGACCCCACGCTGATCGGGTTGCTCGAGGACGCCCTCGAAGCGCTGGGCCCGGGTGACAGCGTGCAGCGCGTCCGACTCCTCGGTCGGCTGGCCACCGAGCTCTACTACACGCCGGAAGTGGCGAGGCGATCGGCGCTGGCCGACGAGGCCGTCGCCATGGCCGAGCGGTTGCACGACCAGAGCGCGGTGCTCACCGCCAAGTTCAGCCGCTCGGCCGCGACGTGGGGCCCTGACTTGTCGGCCGAGCACCGGTTGGCGGCGTCGACGGAGATCGTGCGGCTGGCAGCGGAGCTCGACAACAGCTTCCTGTTGCTCGAGGGACGATCGCTCCGCGTCGACGCCCTGGTCGAGATGGGCCAACTCGACGCGGCAGCGAAAGAGCACGACGCCCGGTGCGCGCTGGCCGAACAGTTGCGCCTGCCCCGCTACGTCTCCGACGTGTCGACGCACCCGGCCGCGTGCGCGTTGCTCGAGGGTCACTTCGACGAAGCCCAGCAACTGGCCGACCGGGCCCGCGAGCTGGGCGAGTCGATCGGCAGCGAGACCGCCATCACCGTGTACGGCGCGCACATGATCTGCCTGGCGTGGATGCGCGGCGAGCTGGCCGGCGTGGAGGAGTTGGTCGTTGCGTTCGCCGACGCCTACCCGTGGATCCCGGCGTTCCGGGCCGTGCTGGCGTTCGTGCACGCGCAGACCGGCGAGCTCGAGGCGGCCGCCGCCGAGGTGGAGCGGTTGGCGGTCGAGGGCCTCGACTGGCTGCCGCGCGATGGCATCTGGTCGATTGCGGTGTGGGCGCTGTGCTTCGCGTGCGCCGAGGTCGGCGACGCGGACCGGTGCGCGCAGCTGTACGAGCTGCTCCTGCCTCACGCCGAGACGCTGTGCGGCCTGGGCGCCGGGTTGTGTCTCGGGTCGGCCCACCTGCCCCTGGCCATCACCGCCGCGTGCGCGGGTCTGGCGTCGGCGGGTTCGCACTTCTCGGCCGCCCTCGAGATTCACGAGCGCCTCGGAGCCCGGCCGTTCGCGGCCGAGACGCGCTACCGCTGGGCCATGGCATTGCGCGGCACCGACGACGACACACGCGTGTCGACGCTGTTGAACGACGCCGCACGCGAGGCCGAGTCACTCGGCATGGCGGGCTTGCTGCAGCGGTGTCAGTCGGCGTCGGCCGACGCTACGCGCAGCACGTAACCCACGCCCCGCACCGTCTGGAGCAGCGGCGAGCCGTGGGCGTGCAGCTTGCGGCGCAACGACGACATGTGCACCTCGACAAGGTGCACGTCGTACGCGTCGAAGCCCCAGACGCGCGCGAGGAGCTGCGACTTCGAGATGACCTTGCCCGGATCGCGCGCCAGGGTGACGAGCAGGTCGAACTCGGTGCGCGTCAGCGCGATGTCGTGCCCCGACCGGGTGACGATGCGGCCGTCGACGTCGATGGTGCAGTCGTCGATCTCGAAAGCCGGCGCGTCGAGCCGCCCGCTGCGGAGCAGCAGGGCCCGAACCCGGGCCAGCAGCTCGGCGATGGCGAACGGCTTGACCAGGTAATCGTCGGCTCCGGCTTGGAAGCCGGCCAGCCGGTCCTCCAGGCTGGCCGCGGCGGTGAGGAACAGGATCGGCACGCTGCTGACGTCGCGCAGCTGGCGGGCCATGGTCAGGCCGTCGGGCCCGTTGGGGAAGTTCACGTCGAGGATGGCCAGGTCGGGCCGGAAGACAGCGGCCACGCGCTGGAGGTTGGCGCCCGAGGCCTCCACGGAGACGGCGTAGCCCGTCTGCTGGAGGGCCACCTCCACGATGTAGCGGACGTCGGGGTCGTCCTCCACGACGAGGACCCGCGGCGGCCGAGCCGGCCCCCCCGAGCCCGGATCTTGAGCAGAACTTGCGGTCACGTTGAGGTGATTCTGCGACGCGCCACCCAAAGTGCCCAATAGTCTTGCATCCGCACGAAAGTGCTTCCTTCCAGATGCCAGGGCGGGCTGCGACCGGGGACACCCGGCGCGTCATGGAGGTGGTTGACATGTGGGCCAAGGGGACAGAGACGACCGGGTGGGACCGGTGGCGGTGACCGCGGTGGGGGTGGCTGGGATCCCCGAGGGCGAGGAGCTGCTCACGCCGTCGCACGTGGCACGGCTCTTCCGGGTGAGGCCGAAGACCGTCGTGCGCTGGGCCGAGGAGGGCAAGCTCACCGCCGTGCGCACGCCCGGCGGCCACCGGCGCTTCCTGGGCTCGGAGGTACGTCGCCTCCTGGCCGTGGAAGACCTGCCGGTCGACGAATAAGGGCTCGTCCACAACCACGGCAGCTGGCTCGACTGGAGAGCCGACACGTAATCTCTCCCGCCGTGGGGGCGAGGATCACGGCGCCGAGAGTCGAGGGTGTGGTCGCGGTTCGCGGCGGCCGCAAGCTGGGGTTCGCCGAGTTCGGCACGCCCGGCGGGCGGGCCATCGTGTGGCTGCACGGCACGCCGGGGGCGCGCACGCAGATCCCCCAGACGGCCCGTTTGGCCGCGGCCGCCGAGGGCCTGCGGATCGTCGGCATCGATCGGCCCGGCACCGGTTACTCGACTGAGCATCTCTACGACTCGATCCTCGACTTCACCGAAGACCTGCGCATCGTGCTCGACGCCCTCGACCTCGATCGCGTTGCCGTCGTGGGCTTGTCGGGCGGCGGGCCCTACGCGCTCGCTTCGGGGTACGCCATGCCCGACCGCGTCGCAGTCGTTGGCGTGCTGGGCGGCGTGGCGCCGACCCACGGCGACGACGCCGCGCCCGGCGGGCTGGTCGGGCTGGCCGACCGCTTCGCTCCTCTGTTGGGCGTCGTCCGGGCACCCTTGGGCGCCATGTTCACCGTGTTGGTGCAGGCGCTGCGCCCCGTCGGACTCCAGGCATTGAAGGTGTACGCGCGCTTCTCGCCGCCGGGCGATCAGGTGGTGTTCGCCGACCCCGACATCCAGCAGATGTTCCTCGACGACATCACCGGTCGCCGTCAGCCACTGCGGGCCCCGGCCAACGACATCGTGCTGTTCACGCGGCCGTGGGGGTTCTCCGTGCGCGACATCACCGTCCCGGTGAAGTGGTGGCACGGCGACTCCGACAACATCGTGCCCTTGAGCCACGGCGAGCTGATGGTCGACCTCATCCCCGACGCCGAGCTATTCGTGCGCCCGGGCGAGAGTCACCTGGGCGGCTTCGCCGCCGCCGTCGAAGTCCTCACCGTGCTCCTCGCCGCCTGGGACACCGCCGACGCCCGCTGAACCGCCGATCGCGTCGAGACCCTCGACGCCCTCCGCCGGCTCGGCTCACCACGCGCAAACGGCGCGTCTAGTGCCGTTGTGAATACAGTCGAACCGTGCCGACGGCGGCGCCGAGCGCAGCAACCTCTGCGGTTACGCCAGCCCCGCGGAGATCGCGCTTGTGACTGACATCCTTGGCGTTCAACGCCTGGTTGCGCTGCGCACACTCTTCAAAGGCGCGTTGTTGTCCCTCGGGCACTCCGGTGGTCTGGTCGCCCACTGCACAGAACCGAGGAGGGATCTGGAAACGGGCGGCCACGATCAGGAGCACAAGTCCGATCGTCGCGAGCGCGAGGCAAGCGGCGAACGTTATGGGCAGCAGACGCCGTTGCATTGTCCGTATATCGGCAGCTCTGGCGTCGGTGTGAGTGACAGAACGGCACGCACAGGATGGTCCTACAGCGTCGAGCGAATGCACATTTGTCATAGGTTCCTGACGTGCTCATCGTGACCGGCAGTGTCCGCGTTCGTCCCGATCACCTCCAGCGTGCGCTCGAGCTCAGTCTGGAGCACGTTCGACGATCGCGGACCGAGCCGGGATGCTTGTTGCACTCTGTTCATCACGATGCAGAAGATCCGCATCGGCTCGTGTTCCTCGAACACTGGGCGGACACAAGCGCGCTGCGAGCACACTTCGAGGTTCCGGC
>JAFATL010000321.1 GCA_019243975.1 Actinomycetota bacterium
ACCGGGCGCGACATCGAGCTCGGCGAAGCGGTCGGCGTCATCGCCGCCCAGTCGATCGGCGAGCCCGGCACGCAGCTGACGATGCGTACCTTCCACACCGGCGGTATCGCCGGTGAGGGCGGCGACATCACCCACGGCCTCCCGCGCGTGGTCGAGCTGTTCGAGGCCCGCACGCCCAAGGGCGCTGCCGTCCTCGCTCGCACCTCGGGTGTCGTCCGCATCGAGGACGAGGAGAACGGCCGCCGCATCACCATCGTGAGCGACGACGGTGCGGAGGACTCCTACAACGTGTCGCCCCGTGCCCACCTCGAGGTCCGCGAGGGCCAGGACGTGACCGCGGGCGACGCATTGGTCGAGGGTCCGAAGGATCCCAAGGAGCTCCTCGAGATCAAGGGCATCCGCGAGACCCAGCAGTACCTCGTCGAAGAGGTGCAGAAGGTGTACCGCGACCAGGGTGTGTCGATCCACGACAAGCACATCGAGCTCATCGTGCGGCAGATGCTGCGCCGGGTCTCGGTGGCCGAGCCGGGCGACTCGTCGTTCCTGCCCGGCGAGCGCGTCGACTCCCGCATCTACGCGGAGACCAACCGCGCCCTGGTGCAGGAGGGCAAGCGTCCCGCCGAGGGTCGCCCCGAGCTGATGGGTATCACCAAGGCGTCGCTGGCCACCGACTCGTGGCTGTCGGCGGCGTCGTTCCAGGAGACCACCCGGGTGCTCACCGAGGCGGCCATCGAGGGCAAGAGCGACCAGCTCTTCGGCCTCAAGGAAAACATCATCATCGGCAAGCTCATCCCCGCCGGCACCGGCATGATGCGGTACCGCGACGTGGGGATGGACGCCCCCGAGGCCGAGCCCCTGCCGTTCTGGTCGTCTGACGCCGAAGAGGCCGATCCGGCCGCCTGGCTGGCCAGCATCGGTGGGTCGGGCGACGGCGAAGGTGGCGGCGGCGGCGAGTCGGGTTCCGACTACGCGTGGCTGCAGCCGGCGCCCGAAGCCGACGGTGGCGAGGCAGCCGCCGAGCCGCCGGCCGAGGAAGAGCCCGCCTAACTGTTCAGGAGGCGTTTGAGTGCCGTAAACCGGCACTCAAACGCCACTTGGACGATCAGCAGGTGCCGGGCGCCAGCGTGGCGTCGGGGGTGCGTGCTGTGTTGCCGCGGCCGTCGGTCGCGGTGACCCACCACGTCAGCGCGTCGGGGCCGCCGGGGAGCGGGGCGACGTAGCCCTGGTCGCTCTCGGCCATGGCCCGCGTCGTCTCGACGCCGTTGGGCGCGGCGCGCCAGTGCAGCGAAACGGCGCTGATGTCGGCCGCGTCCTCGGCCGCCGCCGTCACGTTGCACGCGTCGATCGACGCGCTCACGTCGGGCGGACGCTCGACGTCGCCCGCCATCTCGGCCGCGGCGGTCGAGCCGTCGCTGGCGGAGACGCGGATCTCGGCCCGCACGCTGCCCTCGGGGGCGTTGCGCAATTCGGTGACGGTCACGATCGCCGAGCCCTTCGGGCCGAGCCGGCCCGACGCGGGCGTGAACGCCAGCCACGGCATGTCGCTCTGCACCGTCCACCCCAGCTCCTTCGAGGAGCGGTTGGCGATGGCGAGCCGGGCGCCGCCCGGCGGCACCGTGCTCGGTGACAAAACCAGCGAACTTCCCGCCGGCGGGATCTTGGTCAGCGCCTGGATGCGCTTCTCCTGCGGGCTGGTGCCGCGGCGCGTCAAGGTGACGGCCCCGGCGGTGGCGCCGCCGATCGCCACGCTGATCAGCACCGCCGCCGCGGCCCACCGCAGCCAGCTGCGGGGCCCGGGGTCGACCGACGGCGGGAGCGGGCTGGGCCGGTGGATGCGGCGCCGCTCGGCCGAGCGGAGGGCCGGGGGCGCGTCGAGCAGCGGCGTCTGGGCGAGGAGGCCCCGCACCGACACCATGGCCCGGCGCCGGTCGGCGCAGACGTCGCAGTGTTCGGTGTGCTCGGCCACGGCGCCGACCACGCCCAGCAGGTCGGCGACGGTCGACGCCGGCCCGATGCCTTCGAGCACCGCCCCCAGCTCCTCGCAGTCGCCCGGGCCCATCCAGGCCATGAGGGCGGGGTCGAGCTCGGCCTCCCAGGCGGCGGCGATGGCCGTGGCCCGCTCGGCGGCGGCCGCCGGCGCCAGGCCCAGGCTGCGGCCCAGGCCGACCCGGCGCAGGCCGTGGCGGGTGTCGAGGTCGACGACGGCCACCTCGAGCGGTGGGCGCGTGGCGGCCAGGGCCCAGGCCAGCGCCCCCAGCTCCTCGGGGATTCCCAGTGTGGGGTCGCCCAGGTCGGCGTCGGCGGCGGCCGAGAGCGCCTCGTAGCGGGCGTGGGCCAGCACGCCGGGGAGGGAGCGGCCGCCCTTGCGCACCGCCACGGCGGCAGGCGGCGCCGCCGCGTCGGGCGTGCGCAGCACGGCCAGGCAGTGGCCGTAGGCGTGATCGGCGAGGTCGGGCGTGCGAAGGAACCTAGTGCCGGCGCCGTTTGCCGGGCAGGGCCGGACCTCCTACGATGTTCTG
>JAFATL010000350.1 GCA_019243975.1 Actinomycetota bacterium
CAGGAAGGCGACGGCACGCCCCGGAGGAAGCGCGGTCGCCCAGGTCGTCATCCACGCCGGCATTGCCGACTTCCTCAGAGTGGCAGCCGGGGAGATGCATCCGGTGAAGGCGCTCCTCGACAACGCAGTGGACGTCGAGGGCGACATCATGCTGGCGGCGCGGCTGCCCGACATGTTCGGTGCCGTCGAGCCCCTCGAGGTGGGTGCCCGAGCTCAGTAGGCGTTCAGCGTCTGACCCGCCGGGCGCGTCGCGAAGGCGACGTCGTCGTGGGCAGCGCGGCCCGCACCGAGGCCACCGCCGCCCGGCCCGCGATGAGCACGGGTTCGGGCGTGCGCATGGCGCGACTGAAGATGAACGCGCCTTCGAGTAGCGAGAGCATCTCGAACGCGACCTCGCGGGCGCGGGCCCGGTCCATACCGGCGGACGCGAAGTACTCGATAGCCGCCGTCAGCCAGCTCTCGAAGACGTCGGCCGTGGCTTGGCGCAGGGGTTCGCTGCTGCTCGCCACTTCGAGGGCGACGGTGGCGATGGGGCAGGCGTCCTCGTAGCCGCTCGCCTCGATGTCCTTGGCCGCCTCGGTGAAGAAGTTGGAGACGGTGTCGACCACATCGGTGGACCCGGCTGCGATCTCCACGAACAGCTGCAAGTACATGGCGCCCGACTCACGGATGACCTCGGCGCCCAGCTCCTCCTTGCCGCCCGGGAAGAAGTGGTAGATCGAGCCGAACGGCGCACGCGCCTCGGCCACGATCTGCTTGATGCCGGTCGCCACGTACCCCTGCCGGCGGAACAGGTCGGCGGTGGTCTCCACGATGCGGTCCCTGGTCTCGCTCGGCACTCGTCTCCCTTGTGGTCCGCCGTTTTGCGTCGACCCCACCAGCATAGCTACGGTTACTAGAGCGATCTATCTAGTAGCGGAGGTCCCCTATGGAACGGGCGCTGCGGTACGCGACGGGGCTGTATCTCATCGGGCTGGTGGCGCACACCATCGACCACCTCCGCCGGGGGACGGGCGTGCTCACCCACCACGTATTCTGGGCCGGCAACCTGTCGACGCTGGCCGGGGTGATCACGGTGGCCCTCGTGTTCAACCGTCACCGCCTCGCCCCCGTGATGGCGGCCGCCTTCGGCCTGCCCGTCGCCATCGGCGTGGCGGCGGTGCACCTGCTCCCGCACTGGAGCGTGTTCAGCGACGCCTTTCCGGGCGCCGCTCCCGCCCTCAAGGTCGAGCCCATCTCCTACGTCGTCGTGATCACCGAGATCGTCGGCGCCGCCCTCACCGGCATCATCGCCATGCGCATCCTGCTCCGCGAGCGCCAGCTCCAGGAGACGACCGCCCAGCCGTAGAAATTTCCGCGAATCATCGAAGAAGTGCTTGACGGCGAACATATGTTCGTGTAGGGTGAGAAGGTCCACTTCCCCGTGGGTCAGGCGGTTGCGACAAGAGCCGGGGGCTGCCCGTGCCGGTGAGCACCGACGTGACAACTGAGCTGGCGAGAGCCATCGGTGAGCTGACGGCATGCGGTCCCGAGCACCTCGCCGACAGCGACACCGTGATCGAGCTTCATCGCCTGCGCGATCAACTCGACGCGGTTGTGGCGCGGTCCGTCGCCGCGTTCGACGCGGCGAAGACGTGGGACGCCGACGGTGCCCGCTCGGCGGCGTGCTGGCTCACCACGAAGTGCCGACTGCCGCAGGCGGCCGCACGCCGCGAGGTACAGGTGGGTCGCCAGCTGCGCACTGCACCGATCATCGAGCGGGCTTGGTTGGCCGGCGAGCTTGGCGAGTACCAGGCCAGCCTGCTGTTGCGTTCCCGCACTCCGGGCAACGCTGAGGCCTTCGCTCGTGACGAGGAGTTCCTGGTCAAGAAGGCCCAGGAGTTTCGGTTCTCGATCTTTGCTCGGATCCTGTCCTACTGGCGTTACCAGGCGAATGCCGACGAGGTCGAGAAGGAAGCCGCCGACGGCATCGACAGCCGGGAGTTCCACCACTCACAGAGCTTTGGTGGGCGGTGGTTCTCCGACGGCACCTTCGATCCCATCGGCGGATCCATCATCAACGAGGAGTTGAAGCGCCTCGAGGCGGAGCTGTTCGAAGAGGACTGGGCGGAGGCCAAGGAGCGCCTGGGTGACGCCGTTGCCGCGCACAACCTGAGGCGGACGACTGCTCAGCGCCGCGCCGACGCGCTCGTGCAGATGGCCATTCGTTCGGCGAGCGCGCTGCCCGGCAGCAGCCCGCCGAGGCCGCTGTTCAGCGTGTTGGTCGGTTACGAGACATTCGCCGGACCGATCTGCGAGTTGGCCAACGGCAGCATGGTCACGCCGGGCTCTCTCGTGCCCTGGCTCACGGAAGCGATGATCGAGCGCGTCGTCTTCGACGGTCCCTCGCGGGTGATCGACGTCGGCGTCAAACGCCGGCGGTTCGACGGCGCCACCCGCCGCGCCGTGGAACTGCGGGATCAGGAGTGCTTCCACCCGTTCTGCGAGGAGCGGGCGGAGGCGTGCCAGATCGACCACATCGAGCCCTATGCCGCCGGCGGCCTCACTATGCAGGCCAATGGCCGCGTCGCGTGCGACTACCACAACCGTCTCCGTCACCGACGACAGTCGCCCCCGGTCCCATAGGCCGGGGGCGCAAGCGCCCAACCCGCTCAGATCGCAACCTCGGGCCGGCCGATCCCATCCCCGCGCGCGAGCGCAAGAACCGGCATTCCCGATCACCCGTCTTTGCGCGTTTACCCGCGTTATCGGTAGGTAGACGCGCAAAGACCGGAGACGCGCCCGCTCGAACGTGCCGTTCTCGGATGTGATCGTCGCCGTGCTCTGGCACCATGGACGCGGGCAAACGTGGTCGGGTGACGTGGGAAACGCTTTGCGGGACTATGCGAAGGCGGCGGGAACGGTCATCGTTGGCGCGGCAGGTGGCGTGATCTTTGCGCTGTTCGGGGCGCTGATCATCGGCCCGGTGGCGTTGGTGCTGATCCGTTCAGCGTTTGACGACGAGCACGCCAGGTCCGCGTTCCTCGACTTCATCGTGGACGTAGAGGGCTCCGTGATCGTCGCAACAGGAGTGGGA
>JAFATL010000361.1 GCA_019243975.1 Actinomycetota bacterium
GTGAGGGCCGCGCCCAGCCCCGTGCCAGGCAGGGCGGCGATGAACACCGCGATCACGGCCGCGCCCAGGCGGTCGCGGCGGCCGGCCGACACCGCCCACCAGAAGACCATGGCGGTGGCCAAGAAGCTCATGTGCTCGAGCCCGTGCAGCACGGGGTGGCGGAGCGCGGCCTCGAATGGCCCGGGCAGGTGCCATATCCACATGGCGGCCGTCTGCGCCACGATCGCCCCGCCCGTCCACGCCATCCAACCGAGGCCCGCGTGACTGCGCACGACGCGACGCCACGCTCGCCGCACGACTGCACCCGTGCGTCCGGGCACCACCCGTATCAGCATCGGCACGCACCCCCCGGCGACGAGCAGCGGTGCCGCGACCATCAGCAGCAACACGTGCTGGGCCATGTGGGCGGTGAGCGAACCGTGGGCGCGCGCGTCGAGGGGCCCGATGGTGGCGACCGCCCACGCGAGCACGCCAGCGGCGAACGCACCGATCTGCTCGGCCTTCACCAGCCCACCCCGCTCACCCGCACGCGGGCCGGATCAGGAACACGTATGCGCCCTCGGCCACGATCAGGAGGATGTTGACGGCGTTGCTGATGATGCCGAACAGGGCGAGGAACCGCGTGCGTCCCCACGGGGTACCGACGTCTTCGCCGTCGCCCGCTTCGCGCAGGTAGCGCACGCACAGCCACAGGGCCAGGGCGGTGAGGGCGGCCGTGACGACCGTGGCCGCATGCGCGGCCCACTCGGTGCGGCCGTGGGTGTTGCAGCTCAGGCGCACGAGGCTGGAGACGATGAACAGGTGCGTCAGCCACAGCACGATGCCGCCGTAGATGGCGAACCAGAAGACGAAGCCGCCCGTGGGCGCCTTCTCCAGCTGGTCGGTGACCTCGGTGTGCTCGGTCGCCGTCATCGGATGTGGGGCGACACGATCAGCGAGGCGAACACGAACACCCACACGACGTCGACGAAGTGCCAGTACAGCCCGAACACCTCCAGCGCCTTGTGGCGCGACTCGGTCATGCGCCCGGTCCAGACCTTGGCCTGGATGACCAGGTTCATCAGCAGGCCGATGACCACGTGGATCGCGTGCAGCCCGACGGTCGTGTAGAAGATCGAGCCGTAGGCGTGGTCGCGCCAGCCGTAGTGCAGCTTCTGGAAGTCGTCGATGGTGTGGTACATGAACGCCGCGCCCATGAGGAAGCTGAGCAGCAGCGCGTAGCCCGCGGTACGGACGTGGTTGCGGCGCATGGCCCGCTCCGCCCACACGACCGGCGCGCTGCTGCCCCACAGCACGACGCTGAAGACGATGGTCAGCGGCAGCTCGGGCAGCTCGACGCCCGGAGGCGGCCACGTCTTGGCGGCGGCGCGCAGGAAGAAGTACGAGCCCAGCAGCCCGCCGAAGATCATCGCCTCGGTCATGATCAGGGAGACCACGCCCCAGCGGGAGATGCTGTAGCCCTGGGCGCGCCGGGGTGCGAGGGCGGTGGCGGTGCTCATACCAGTTCGCCCTCCGTGCGCCACGTCCACCACAGCAACCCGACGGTGGCGCACACGATGCCGACGATCCCGATGACGACGGCATCGACCAGCAGGCCGAGCATGAGGACGAACAGGCCCACCCCGACGACGAACGGCAGGTACGTCGGGTGCGGTATGCGAAGCACGTCGTGGGGCCGCGCATCCAGACCGGTCGTCACGGGCGTCTCGTGCAGCAGGGCGCCCTCGGTGCCCAGCGTGCGGGTCACGGTGTCCTCGCCCGAGGTGGCGTAGGCCAGCTCCCCCGGTTCCCACAACGGGTGGCGGCTGTCGACGATCGGGATGGCCGTGAAGTTCCAGTCGGGGGGCGGCGAGCTGATCGACCATTCGAGTGAGTCGCCTTCCCACGGGTCGGGGCCCGCTTCGGCCCCCCGGCGACGGCTGGCGACCCAGTTCCACAACGTGAGCCCGGTACCCAGCGCGAACAGCAACGAGCCGATGGAAACCACGAGGTTCAGGCCGTCCCAACCGAGGCCGCTGTTGTACGTGTAGACGCGGCGGGGCATGCCCAGGATCCCGAGGATGTGCATCGGGAAGAAGGCCAGGTTGAAGCCGACGAACATGGTCCAGAAGCTGACCTTGCCCAGCCGCTCGTTGAGCATGCGGCCGGTCATCTTCGGCATCCAGTAGTAGATGGCACCGAAGATCGGGAACACCACGGCGCCGTTGAGCACATAGTGGAAATGCGCCACCACGAAGTAGCTGTCGTGCACCTGCCAGTCCCACGGCAGGATCGACACCATCACGCCGGTGATCCCCCCGAGCAGGAAGATCAGCAGGAAGCCGATGCAGAACAGCATCGGCGTGCTGAATCTGACTTTGCCTTTCCACGTGGTGGCTATCCACGCGAAGAACTGCACGCCGCTCGGTATGGCGATGATCATGCTCACCGCCGAGAAGAAGGCCATGGCCTGAATGGGCAGGCCGGTGGCGAACATGTGGTGCACCCACACGCCGAAGCTGATGAACGCGATCGCGACCAGGGCAGTGGCCACCCAGATGTAGCCGGCCAGCGCCCGCCGCGAGAACACCGGGATCATCATCGACACCATCCCGGTCGCGGGCACGAACAGGATGTAGACCTCGGGGTGGCCCCAGAACCAGAACAGGTGCTGGTAGAGCAGCGTGTTGCCACCGAGGGCGGGCACGAAGAACGCGGTGTGGAACAGGCGGTCGAGCTCGACCAACCCGGCGGCCAGCGTCACCGCGGGCACGGCGAAGATCACCATGAACGCCATCGACAGGATCGACCACACGAAGATCGGCATGCGGTTCACCGACATACCGGGGGCGCGCAGCTTGAACGTGGTGACGATGAAGTTGATGGCGCCGACGGTCGTGGAGATGCCGACGAACACGACGCCGAGCCCCCAGAAGTCCATGTTGATCGCCGACGAGTACGCCTTGTCGGTGAGCGGCACGTAGGCGAACCAGCCACCGTCCGGCGGCCGTCCCACGAGGAAGCTGAGCATCATGAACACGCCCGAGAACAGGAAGATCCAGTAGCTGAAGGCGTTCAGCCGCGGAAACGCCATGTCGCGCGTGCCCAGCATCAGGGGCAGCAGGTAGTTGCCGAAGCCGGCCAGCACCGGCGTGTTGAAGAGGAAGATCATCATCGTCCCGTGCATGGTGAAGAGGCCGTTGTAGGTCTCGGGCGAGACGACGTGGCTGTTCGGGGACGTGAGCTGAGCCCGCATCGTCAAGGCGATGAGGCCGCCCGCGAAGAAGAAGGCGAAGGCGGTGTAGATGTACCGCATGCCGATGCGCTTGTGATCGATCGTCGACAGGAAGCCGAGCAACCCGGGCTTGTCCTCCCAGATGCGCTCGAGGTCCTCGTGGCTGATGTCCAGCTCGCCGGTCGACTCAGTGGTGGCCATCGCTACCTGAGGCTTTCGAGGTAAGCGACCAGCGCCCGCAGCTGGTCGGGAGGAAGCGGGGTCGGAGGCATCAGCACGCCGGGCTTCACCAGCTGCGGGTCGGTGATCCAGGCTTCGAGGTTGTTGCGGGTGTTGTGCACGGTGACGGCGCCCAGCCACAGCCGGCTGCCGACGTCGGTGAGGTCGGGCCCACGCGTGCCGTCGGCCTGCGTGCCCTTGATGGTGTGGCACCCGGCGCACGGGGACGACATGAACACCAGCTGCCCGCGTGCCGTCTCGTCACCGTCGGGCGGCGACGGCGCGTGCTGGTGCTGTGATGCCCATCGGGCGAACGTGGCCGGGCTCTCGGCGATGACGAGTACGCCCATCTTGGCGTGCTGCACGCCGCAGAACTCCGCGCACTGGCCGCGGTAGACGCCCGCCGTGGTCGCCTTCATGCGCAGCACGTTGTGCTGGCCGGGGATGTTGTCGAGCTTGCCTGCCAGCTGCGGCACCCAGAACGAGTGGATGACGTCGGCCGAGTCGAGTCCGAGGTCGATGGGCTGGCCGACGGGGATGTGAATCTCGTTGGCGGTCGTGACGCCCAGGCTCGGGTACCGCACCTCCCACCACCAGCGCTTGCCCACGACCTCGACCGACAGCGGGTTCTTGTCGGCCCGGCGCAGGTGCGTGGTTGCCTGCACGGTGACCACGGCGAGGACCAGCAGGATCAGGCTGGGAACGATGATGCCGCCGATCCAGATGAACGCACCCTCGCTGATGCGGGAGGAACGGCCTTGCTCGGATCGGCGCCCGCGCAGCACGCCCCGCAGGATGAAGCCGGCCACGACCATGTAGACGACGACGGCCATCCCGAAGGCGAGCCACCACACCCCCGCCAACCGGCTGGCCTCGGTGCCGTGGGGGTCGAGCATCGACGGCGAGCCGGCGAGCAACACAGACGGCGAGCCGGCCAGGATCACGACCGGCTCCAGAACGCCGGCCCGACGGGGTCGGAGAAGTCGCCCCGCGCCCGGATGTAGCCGTCGCCGTCGAGGCGGATGGGGAGCTGGGGCAGGGCGACGGCGGCGGGGCCGAAGGTGGGCCGGGCCCGGTCGAGCACGTCGAAGGCCGACTGGTGGCACGGGCACAACAGCGTGTGACTGTCGGCCTGGTACAGCCCCACCGGACAGCCCGCGTGCGTGCACACCTTCGAGTAGACGATGAAGCCGTCCGGCGACCAGTCCTCCCGGCCCGGGGCCGGGTGCAACAGTTCGGGCGACACCCGCACCAGCACGGCCTGGCCGTCGGCCGAGCCTGGGAAGCCTTCGGGGAAGACGGTCACCAGGCCGTCCATCGGCACGTCGACCGCGAGTACGGGCTTGCCGTCGTCGGTGATCAAGCGCAGCCCGTCGCGCCACGGTGTGGACACCAGCGCCTTGCCCGGCTTGGGGCCGAGCGAGCGGATCGGGAACAGCGCGGCAACCCCGAGGGCGCCGCCGGCAACGGCCAGCGAACGCACGAGGAGCTTGCGCCGGCTGATGACGCCGCCACGCTCGAGGTCGCTCTCGAGCTCTTCCGATTCCTCTTCTGTACTGGTGAGACGGTGGCGCTCTTCGACCACGGGGCCCTGCGGCATGAGCTTCTGACCCCACGTGACGAACCCGTACGCCAACCCGCCGAACGCGACCGCAAGCAACGCGCCCTCCAGTTGGGGCTGCCCGCCCGACAGGTACACGACGGCGAGACCGACGGCCGCCGCCGCGGTGATGAGAAACGAGAGCGCGATGACGCGTTCGGCGCGGCGCTCGTCGTGTTGCGGCGTCACGCCTTGGGCTCCCGTTCGCCGATCCAGGCCGTCACCAATAGCAGGAAGCCGATGCCGAGCACCCACGCCACCGCGCCCTCGGGCATCGGGCCGAGGTGCCACAGCGAGTTGCCGCCCCGGTCCTTGGGCTTGTCGAGGTACCGCACGTAGGCCACGACGTCGGCCAGTTGCTGGTCGTCGAGGGCGGCTTGCCCGAACGCCGGCATCACGCCCGGGCCCACGCGCACGGCCTCGGCAACCTGGACCGGTGTCGACGCGTGCAGGGCGGGCGCCTCGCGGTGCAACAACGCGCCGCCGTCACCGGCCCACGCGTGGCACGCCGCGCACTGGAGGCGGAACTGCTCACCGCCCTTGGCCACGTCGGCGTGCGTGAGGTCGACCGACGGGATCGCGGGCCCGCCGCCGGTCAGCGTCGTGACGTAGTCGGTGAGCGCGGTGATCGTCGCCGCGTCGTACGCCGGCTTGTGGCGCTTGACCTTGGCCGTCGAGCTGGCGGTGGCGGGCAGCGGCATGCGACCGGTGGTCAGCTCGTAGTCGACGGTCGCCGCGCCCCGGCCCTCGAGCGAAGGCGCCCGGAACGTGCCCCGCCCGTCGCGTCCGTGGCACACGGCGCAGTCCGCCAACCACGTCTTGGTGACCTCTGCCGTCGTGGGGGGCGCCGCCTGCGCGTGCGCGACCGGCAGGATGGTCGCGAGTGCAACCGCGGCCACCGCTGGGCCGAGGACCAGCACCCTTCGAAGCACTGCGGATCTGCTACCCCGGGCCCGTGGGGCTAAATCCCCGTCGGCGTGCGCCCGGCGGCCAACCGCCGGCGTTGCGGTGCCACCACCGCGGCGGGGTCGCGGGCCGACTGTTTGCCGGCGTGGAACACGGCCATCCGCTCCGCCAACGCGCCCGCTACGAGGAGGCCCCCACCGACCACGGCCGGGGTGCGCCGCTTGCGCCCGACCGCGATGGCGACCGCACCGGCGCCCACGAGCATTTTGGAGAGCTTGGTGAGACGGCCCGCCTCGCCCTCGTGGTACGGCGCCCCCGCCTCGCCCAGGCGTTCCTCCATGAGTTGGGTGGCACCCAGCTCGAGGGCCGCGCCCATGAGAGCCAGACGTCGGGCCGGACCGGCCTCGGCCGCGGGGGCGCACATGGCCGCCAGGCCGCCGGCGGTGGCAGCCGCGCCCCCGGCGAACACGTACGGCAGCTGCGCATGCGCCTCGTGCCACGCCGGGATCGCAGTGTCCGACACCAGCACGGCGGTGTACGTCGTGACGGCCGGCCCGAGCACGCCGGCAGCGACGCCCGCTACCGCGCCGAGGCGCGGGAACCATCCGGTGATCTCCGGTACGGCCGCGACGCCGGCCGCCGGCCCGTAGGCGGCCAGCAGCCAGCTGCCCACGCTCATGGGCGAGGTCACCTTCAGCACGCGCAGCATGTTGTGGAAGCGGGACGGGCGGCCCAGGTCGACCACCAGCAGCCCGGCACTGGCACCGATGCCAGCGAAAGCCGCGACCCGGCTGGCCCGGCGCAACGCCCGCCGTCCGGTCAGCTGCGCGCCCAACCCGAGGACGGACGACGCGCCGGCCAAGCCGCCGGTGAAGAAGTACGCGGGGATGTACCACTTCCACACCGGCGCCTTCAGCACGGGCCGGTCGTAGTAGGTGCGCACGTCCGCCTTGGGCACCATCAGTTCTTCGCGAGCCTTCATCGCACGAAGGCGGCGATGGCCGCGGCCGCCAGCACGCCGGCCGCCTTGGCCGCCGACCGCCACATGGCGGGCAGGTCGCGCGTCGTCGACACCGGATCGGGCGGCAGGCGGTAGACCTCGGGATCGTCGAGCAGGAGGAAGAACGCACCCATACCGCCGACGCCGTCGCTCTCGTCGTGGCCGTACAAGCGCGCCGCGTCGACGCGTTGCGCGTGGAGCTCTTCGACCCGATTCGCGGCGTGCTCGCGTAGGTCGTCGAGGGCTCCGAACTGGATCGACTTCGTCGGGCACGCGCTCGCGCACGCCGGTTGCAGGCCGTCGGTGATGCGGTCGTAGCACAGCGTGCACTTCCACACCCGTCCGTCGTCGTGGCGCTTGTCGATCACGCCGAAGGGGCATGCCGGCACGCAGTAGCCGCAGCCGTTGCAGATGTCCTGCTGCACGATGACGGTGCCGAACTCGGTGCGGATGAGCGACCCGGTGGGACACACCTCCAAGCACGCGGCGCTGGTGCAGTGCTTGCACACGTCCGACGACATCAGCCACCGGATGTCGCCGCCGCCATCGGCCGGCACCTGTTGCTCGATGAACGCCACGTGCCGCCACGTGTTGGCGCCCAACTCCCCCGTGTTGTCGTATGACTGGCCCAGGAAGTTGAGACCGTCGTCGGGGACGCCGTTCCACTCCTTGCACGCCACCTCGCAGGCCTTGCACCCGATGCAGATAGACGTGTCGGTGAAGAACCCCATGCGCCGGGGGTGGTCGGTGTAGCCGGCGCGCGCGGCGGGGTCGACCGGCGGTTGGAAGATCGTCATCGGGAACGGCCCCGCTTGCGCCGGCCCGGACGGATGGCGCAGGTAGCCGCCTTGACCTCCTGGATGTGCACGTTGGGGTCGAGCACGATCGGGAACACGTCGTTGGCGGCGTCGCCGGTCGACAGGCCCTTGCTGCCCCAGTGGTACGGCAGCCCGACCTGGTGCACGGTGCGCCCCTCGACGGTGAGCGACGGGATGCGGTCGGTGACCAGCACGCGCGCTTCGATCTCGGCCTGCTCGGTCACGATCGTCGCCCAATCGCCGTGGGTGAGGTTCTCCTCGGCTGCCAGGGCCGGGCTCACCTCGCAGAAGAACTCGGGCTGCAGCTCGGACAGGTAGGCCACCGTGCGCGTCATACCCCCGGCCGTGTGGTGCTCGGTCAGGCGGTACGTCGTCATGACGTGGGGGTAGCGGTCGGCGCCTTCTTCACCGCTGGTGGGATTCGAACGGTTTTCGGGCCGGTCGAAGATCTGGCGCAACGGATTCGACTGCTGCGCGTACAGCGCGTTGCGGAACGGCGATTCGTGGGGCTCGTAGTGCGTGGGCATGGGACCGTCGAGCAGGCCGCTGGGCGCGTACAGCCACGCCTTGCCGTCGGCCTGCATGATGAACGGGTCGTCCCCCCGCAGACCCTCGCCACCGAGCGCGTCGTCGGGCGGCACGTAGTCGGGTCGCTTGTCGATGACGAAGTCGGGGACGTCCTCGCCCGTCCACTTGCCTTCGTTCTCGTCCCACCAGACGTAGCGCTTGCGCTCCGACCACGGCTGGCCGGACGGGTCGGCCGACGCACGGTTGTAGAGCAGGCGGCGGTTCTCCGGCCACGCCCAGCCCCACTCCGGGGCCACCCAGGTCTGCTCGGGGCCGGGCTTGCGTCGAGCCGTCTGATTGATGCCTTCGGCGAAGCACCCGGCGTAGATCCAGCACCCGCACACCGTCGACCCATCGCTCTTCAGATCGGTGCCCTTCTGCACGGGTGTGCCGCCGGCCTTCCACCCGTTGATCTCGCGCAGCACGGCCGCTGCGCTGGGCTCCTGCTGCGCGCCCTCGGTCGGGTAATCCCACGTGAGGTCGAGCACGGGCCGGTCGCGCGGGTCGCTCGAGGCGGCCAGCTTCTCGCGGATCATCCGGCCCAGGTGGAAGTAGAACCAGAGGTCGGACCGGCAATCACCCTTGGGCTCGATTGCCTTGTGGTGCCACTGCAGCAGGCGCTGCGTGTTCGTGAACGAGCCGTCCTTCTCGGTGTGGGCGGCGGCAGGAAGGAAGAAGACCTCGGTCGGGATGTCGCGCGTGCGCAGCTCGCCGCTCTCGATCTCCGGCGAGTCGTACCAGTACGCCGCGCTCTCGATCTCCGCGAAATCACGCACGACCAGCCAGTCGAGGTGGGCCATGGCGAGCCGGTGCAACTTCGAGTTGGCCGAGCCCACCGCGGGGTTCTCGCCGACCAGGAAGTAGCCCTTGACCTTGTCGTCGAGCATGTCGAGCGCCGTGCGATAGGCGGAGTGGTCGCCCGTGATGCGCGGCAGGTAGTCGAAGCACCACTGGTTGTCGGCGGTGGCCGCGTCGCCCCACCAGGCTTTGAGCAGGCTGACCAAGTAGGCGGGCATGTTGTGGGCCAAGCCCAGCTTCGCCGTCGCCTTCTCCAGGTAGTGGTCGAAGCCGGCGTGGTTGTGGGCGTGCACCATTGGGATGTAGCCCGGAAGGATGTTGTACAGCGTGGGGATGTCGGTCGACCCCTGGATGCTGGCGTGGCCGCGCAGCGCCATGATCCCGCCGCCCGGCC
Organism: Actinomycetota bacterium; assembly: GCA_019243975.1. Classification (GTDB taxonomy): domain Bacteria; phylum Actinomycetota; class Acidimicrobiia; order Acidimicrobiales; family JAFATL01; genus JAFATL01. The sequence continues at coordinate 9,517 of JAFATL010000361.1, forward strand.
GGCCGATGTTGCCGAGCAGGAGCTGGATGATGGCGGCGGTGCGGATGTACTGCACCCCGACGCTGTGCTGCGTCCACCCCACCGCGTAACAGAACGCGCTGGTCCGCTCGCGGCCCGAGTTGGTGCAAAGCGCCTCGGCCACCTCGCGGAAGGTGTCCTGCGGAACTCCGCACACCTCCTCGACCAGCGCAGGCGTGTAGCGCCGGTAGTGCTTCTTCAGCAGCTGGAACACGCAGTTGGGGTGCTCGAGGGATTCGTCGCGGTGGGGCGGACGACCGCCAGTCAGGCTCCCGTGGCTACCGTGCCGGTCGGCTCCGCCGGCCTCCTCGTGCTCGGTCGCCGTGGGGGGCGGGTCCATCCCCGCGTACATCCACGACGAGATGTCGTAGTTCTTGCCCTCGGGGTCGAAACCGGAGAACAGCCCGTCGAGATCCTCGGTGTCGCGGAACTCCTCGTTGATGATCGCGGCGGCGTTCGTGTAGTTCACGACGTAGTCGCGGAACTCGCGCCCGTGCTCGAGGATGTAGTTGACGATGGCGCCCAGGAAGACGATGTCACTGCCTGCCCGCAGCGGCACGTGCACGTCGGCCACCGCGCTCGTCCGCGTGAACCGGGGGTCGACGTGGATGATCGTGGCGCCCCGCGCCTTGGCTTCCATCACCCACTGGAACCCGACGGGGTGGCACTCGGCCATGTTCGAGCCCTGGATGACGATGCAGTCCGCGTTGGCGAGATCCTGCTGGAAGGTAGTGGCCCCTCCCCGGCCGAACGATGTCCCCAAACTGGGGACGGTGGACGAGTGTCAGATGCGGGCCTGGTTCTCGATCTGAATGGCGCCGAGCGCCGTATAGAGCTTCTTCATGAGGTAGTTCTCCTCGTTGTCGAGGGTCGCTCCTCCGAGGCTTCCGATGCCCAACGTGCGCGCCACCCGCACCGGGCCTTCCGGCCCGTCGGCCTCCTCCTCCCAGGTCGCTCGCCGGGTGGCAATGACGCGGTCGGCGATCATGTCCATCGCCGTGTCGAGCGGCAGTGACTCCCAACGCGTGCCGTGGGGACGGCGGTACTTCACCCGGTACTCACGCAACGGGCTCTGCACCAGGCCCTTGGTCGCCGAGCCCTTCGGGCACAAGCGGCCGCGCGAGATCGGGCTCTCGGGGTCGCCTTCTATCTGGGTGATCTCCCCGTCCTGCACGAAGATGCGCTGCCCGCATCCGACCGCGCAGTACGGGCAAACCGACTGCACGACCTTGTGCGCGGTCGCCGTGCGGGGCGTCAGCTCGTCGGTGACGGTGGAGCGCGCCGAGGCACCGAGCCCGAGCGGGTCCTCTTGCAGCTGGCGGACGGCCGGCCACGACGCGATCAGCTTGCGCACGCCCATTCTCCGGCAACATACCCGCATGACATCGGGGTACAAGCACCTAACCGTCGAGATCGACGCGGGCGTGGCCACGGCCACGATCGACCACCCGCCGATCAACCTGTTCGACGTGGAGCTGATCGGCGACCTCTACCAGTTCGGCAAAGACGTCGAGGCCGACGACCAGGTGCGGGTGGTCGTGTTGCAGAGCGCCAACCCCAACTGGTTCATCGCCCACGCCGACGTGGGGCTGATCCTGCAGCTGCCGACGGAGCAGGCGCCGGTCGAGCGGCTGCCGTTCTTCAGCGCCATGACCGAACGCTTCCGCACCATGCCGAAGGCCACGATCGCGGTGGTCGAGGGCCGCGTCGGGGGTGGCGGGAGCGAGTTGACGCTGTCGTGCGACATGCGGTTCGCCGCCATCGGCCGGGCCGTCTTCTCCCAGCCCGAGGTCGCCCTCGGCATCATCCCGGGGGGTACGGGCACGCAACGGCTGGGACGCCTCGCCGGTCGCTCCCGCGCCCTGGAGATCATCCTGGGCTGCGAGGAGTTCGACGCCGAGGCCGCCGAGCGCTACGGGTGGGTGAACCGCGCGCTCCCGGCCGACGAGCTGCGGCCGTTCGTCCAGCGGTTGGCCCGTCGCATCGCCACCTTCCCCTCCGCGGCCATCGCCGCCGCCAAGGAAGCCGTCGACGCCGCCCTCCCGTCCCCGGAGGCGGGCCTTCTGGCCGAAGCCAACGCGTTCAACCAGGCGCTGGTGACCGAGGACGCGCAGGTGCGGATGCGGCGCTTCCTCGAGCGGGGCGGGCAAACGCCCGAGGTCGAAGCACGTTTGGGCGAGGCGGTGGGTACCCTGCATGCATGAGTGACGGCGGCGGCCGCAGGACTGGTGCGAGGTATGACATTCGCCCCAGACGGGTAGGACTGCGCTACATGGCTGTGCCCGTGTTCTTCCTGCTGACCGGCACGCTGTTCGCGGAGCTGGCTGTCGTCGGACCCCGGTGGATGGGGCTGGTCGGCGCCGGCCTGCTGGCGATGTGCGCGCTCGCCCTGAACGGCTTGCGCCACGTGGTGGAGTCAGAAGCCCGAGGCAGCTACCTCGAGGCGCTGCGCCACGTGCAGGCGCAACTGGGCGGCCCCGGCCGCCGGGGCGCGCCACGCGATCACGTTCGCGTCGTTCGCTAGCACCCTTCTGCGTTCAGCGCCTAGAACTGCCGCGTGACCTACCCGTTGGAGGGCCTGCGCGTCCTCGATCTGTCGCGCATCGTGGCCGGGCCGTACGCGGGCCGCCTGTTGTCGGACCTGGGTGCCGACGTGGTGAAGCTCGAGGGCCCCGAGGGCGACATGGCGCGGGTGTGGGGCGAGCAGCGCCACGGGCTGTCGGGTTTCTACACGCAGCAGAACGCAGGGAAGCGCAACCTCGGCATCGACCTCAAGGCGGCGGGGGCGGCCGAACTGATCCTGCGACTGGCCGAGACGACGGACATCGTCATCGAGAACTTCCGGCCCGGGGTCATGGAGCGGCTCGGTCTCGGATGGGATGCGCTCCACGCCGCCAACCCGCGTCTGATCCTGATGTCGGTGACGGGCTTCGGGCAGACGGGCCCGAACGTCGGGCGCCAGGCCTTCGCGCCGATCATCCACGCCGAGAGCGGGCTCATCGCCCGCCAGGCCCACTTCGACAAGTTCTCCTACACCGACCCGATTCTCTCGATCGCCGACACCAACGCCGCCATGCACGGCCTCATCGCCGTGCTCTCCGCGCTGTACCAGCGCGAGTCGACGGGCGAGGGCCAGCACGTCGACATCGCCATGTTCGACGCCATGCTCGCCACCGACGACTACTCGCACCACGCCCTCGACGCTTTCCCGGTGCGTCGCCTCGGCGGCGAGATCTGGGACGCCACTGGCGGCCCGGTGATGATCGCCGGCGAGTTCCGCAGCACGTGGGTGGTGCTTCGGAACTACGTCGAGGACCCCGCGCCGCCAGACGCGGACCTGCCCGAGAAGGAGCGCCTGCGCCGCGTCACCGTCGGCGCCTGGCTGAACAGCTTTCCCGACCGCCAGTCGCTCCTTACGGCGCTGGAGAAGGCCAACCTGGCGTGGGGCGACGTGCGCACCCACGAGGAAGCCTTCGCCACGAGCCAAGCCGAGGCGCGGGGCATCATCGGCGAGATCGACGACCGCGCCGGTGGCGTGCGACGCGTGGTGCAGGCGCCCTACAAGTTCTCGGCCGCCGAGGCCGGCGTGCGCGGCCCCGCGACGCATCGCGGGGAGCACAACGCCGAAGTTCTGGCCGACTGGCTGGGAATGTCGCCCGGTGAGGTCGCCGACCTCACCGAGGCGGGGGTGCTGCTGACGTCCTAAGCAGCCGACCGCTCGAGGATGTGCACACCGCAGGCGGAGCCGAGGCCGATGACGTGGGCCAGGCCGACAGTGGCGCCTTCGATCTGACGGTTGCCCGCCTCACCGCGCAGGTGGTGGCAGACCTCCCAGATGTTCGCGATGCCGGTGGCGGCGATGGGATGGCCCTTCGATTCGAGGCCGCCCGACACGTTCACCGGGGTCTTGCCGTCACGCCACGACGCGCCGCTGTTGAAGAAGTCGACGGCGCCACCCTCGGGGCACAGCATGAGGTTGTCGTAGTGCACCAGCTCGGCGGTGGCGAAGCAGTCGTGCAGCTCGACCAGGTCGAGGTCGTCGGGCGACACGCCCGCCTGCTCGTACGCCTGCTTGGCTGCGTTGCGCGTGAGGGTGTTGACGTTGGGCAGCACCTGGCACGCCTCTTCGTACGGGTCGGTCGTGAGCACCGAGGCCGAGATCTTGATGGCGCGCCGCTGCTGATCGGGGTCGAG
>JAFATL010000422.1 GCA_019243975.1 Actinomycetota bacterium
CAAGGACGTCCTGCTGCTCGACGTCACGCCGCTGTCGCTCGGCATCGAGACCAAGGGCGGCATCATGACCAAGCTCATCGAGCGCAACACCACCATCCCCACCCGCCGCACCGAGGTGTTCACCACGGCCGAAGACATGCAGCCGTCTGTGGAGATCCACGTGCTGCAGGGCGAGCGCGAGATGGCGGGCTACAACAAGACGCTCGGCAAGTTCCAGCTGGTCGACCTGCCCCCCGCGCCCCGCGGCGTACCCCAGATCGAGGTCACCTTCGACATCGACGCCAACGGCATCGTGCACGTGTCCGCCAAGGACCGGGCCACGAGCAAGGAGCAGTCGATGACCATCACCGGCCAGTCGTCGCTCAACAAGGACGACATCAACCAGATGGTCCGCGACGCCGAGGCCCACGCCGAGGAAGACCGCAAGCGCAAGGAAGAGGCCGAGGTCCGCAACAACGCCGACACGCTCGTGTACCAGACCGAGAAGCTGCTGCGTGAGCAGGGCGACAAGATCACCGGCGACGAGAAGGACACGGTGGAGGCGGGGCTCAAGGAGCTGAAGGACGCCCTGGGCGGCTCCGACATCGAAGCCATCAAGCGGGCGACCGAGACCCTCGTCACCGCCAGCCAGGGCTTCGCCCAGCGCCTCTACGACCAGGCCTCGCAGGAGCAGGCCGCGTCGGGCGCCGCGGGCGGGCCCGGTGCCGGCAGCGCCACGAACGACGACGAGGTGGTCGACGCCGAGATCGTCGACGAAGGTGAACAGTCGGCGTGACTGACCAGCACGACGAGAACCGTGACGACGCGGCAGCCGCCGAGGCTGCCGACGTCGTCGCGCAGGCCGAGGCTGCGCTCGCGTCCGATGCGTCGACGCAACGCGTCGAGGGTGACATTGCCGAGCTCACCAAGCTGGCCGCCGAGCGCGACGAGTACCTCGACACGCTCCGCCGCCTCCAGGCCGACTTCGACAACTACCGCAAGCGCACGCTCAAGCAGCAGACCGAGACCCTCGAGCGGGCGGCCGAGTCGCTGGTCATGAAGTTGCTGGAGGTGCTCGACACCATCGACCTGGCCCGCTCCCACGGCGAGGGCGACGCCATCGAGCCGGTGGCGGCCAAGTTCACCGAGGTCCTCGAGAAGGAGGGCCTCGAGCGCATCGACCCCGTCGGCACGCCCTTCGACCCCAACGAGCACGAGGCGGTGGCCCACGAGCCCGGCGACGGCGACCCGGAGGTGGTCGGCGTCATGCGGGCCGGCTACCGCTGGAAGGGCCGCGTCCTGCGGCCCGCGATGGTGACCGTCAAGGGGTAAGCGTGGCTCCGCAACGGGAGTGGTTCGAGAAGGACTACTACAAGGTCCTCGGCGTGGCCGACAACGCCACCGAGAAGGAGATCAAGTCGGCCTACCGCCGGCTGTCCAAGCAGCACCACCCCGACTCAGGGGGTGACGAGGAGACCTTCAAGGAGGTCTCGGCCGCCTTCGACGTGGTCGGCGACCCCGAGAAGCGCAAGGAGTACGACGAGGTCCGCCGGTTGGGCCCGGTCGGCAACGCCTTCTCCGGCGGGGCCGGCGGGCCTGGTTTCAGCCAGGGCAGCTTCCGCATCGACGACCTCGGCGACCTGTTCGGCGGCTTGTTCAACCGCGGCCGCGGCCGGGGGCCGGCCGGGCCCCAACGCGGGGCCGACCTGGAGGCCGAGCTGCACCTGGCCTTCCTCGACGCCATCAACGGCGTGACCACCACGGTCAACCTCACCAGCGACGCCGCCTGCAACACCTGCGGCGGCACCGGCGCGGCCCCGGGCACGGCGCCCGTGATCTGTTCGACGTGCGGCGGCCGGGGCGTGCTCGACGAGAACCAGGGGCTGTTCTCCTTCAGCCAGCCGTGCCGCACGTGCGGCGGCACGGGCATGCGGGTGGAGACCCCGTGCCCCACCTGCCACGGCAGCGGCGTCGAGCGCCGGCCCCGCCAGGTGAAGGTGCGCATCCCCGCGGGGGTCGACGACGGCCAGCGCATCCGACTCAAGGGCAAGGGGGCCGCCGGGCTCAACGGCGGCCCCGCTGGCGACCTCTACGTCGTCGTCCGCGTCGGCAGCCACCCGCTGTTCGGGCGCAAGGGTCGCAACCTCACGATCACGGTGCCGATCACGTTCCCCGAGGCCGCCCTGGGCGCCACCGTCACCGTGCCGACCCTGGGCGACCCTGTCACCCTTCGCATCCCGGCCGGCACCAACTCGGGCAAGACGTTCCGGGTGCGGGGCCGGGGGGTGCCGATGTCG
>JAFATL010000432.1 GCA_019243975.1 Actinomycetota bacterium
CTACGCGCGGCTGCCGTCAGGGCTCCGGCTGCGACGAGCAGGAAGCCGACGACCCATCCCACGTCGAGGAAGGCCCCGGTGCCGTAGTGGCCGGTGGCGACCAGGACCCCGAAGGCGGCGTCGGCGAAACCGACCGCAACGATGCCCGCGACGACGAGGGCGGCGGCCCGCCGCTGCCGAGGAGCCGAGCGGGCCGCGACCGTGACCGCAACGACGACCAGCACCAGGTCGAGGACTGGGTAGGCGAGGGCCAGGACCAGGTGACCCCCCACGTGGACCTGGTCCGCGACCGGCTCGATGAGCGTTGGCCACGCCCCTCCGAGGAGCGCGCCGGCGGTGATGAGGCCGTCGAGGACGAGCCGGATCCGGCCGCTCGCCAGCCGCCCTGCCGCCGGAAAGGAGAGCAGCCCGACAAGGGTCAGTGGCACCGAAGCCAGGTAGCCCACGTCGGCCAACGAGGGCCAGGGCGCCGTTCGCTGCAGCGCCACCTCGTAGTACATCCATACCGCCTGGCCCGCTGCCCACGCGCCCGTCGACGCCGCGAGCCAGGTCCACGCCCGTCCCGAACCGAGCCGGGCGGCCCGGGCACAGGCGCCACAAGCCAGGAGGGCAGCGATCAGCTGCACGCCGTCGTCGACGGCGACGAAGAAGTGCGACAGGACGACGAAAGCGACGACGCCCAACGGGACGCCGACGAGCCCCCCGGCTCTCTTCTTCCGCATCAAACCACATCACTCCGGGTAGTTGGTGTTTTCTGCCACTATCGGCACGTCCTACGCCAATGAGAAATAGCGATGTCAGATGCCTGGCATCGTGGGCAGAGATGGGTCGCGATGGAGCTCCGGCAACTCGAGTACTTCCTCGCCGTTGCTGACGAGGGCCAGTTCACCCGGGCGGCGCGCCGTCTCCACATCGCGCAGTCGGCGATCTCCACCTCGATCCGCGCGCTGGAGCGCGAGTTGGGCACCCCGTTGTTCGTTCGCACCCCGCGTCAGGTGCGACTCACGGCGCCCGGCGAGGCGTTCTTGGTCGAAGCGCGGCGTGTCTTGGCGGCGGCCGGCCGGGCCGCCGAGGCGGTCCATGAGGTGCAGGGGGTCCTGCGCGGCAGTCTCCGCATCGCGGGCATCGCCACGCCCGGCGTCCTCGATCAGGTTGGGCTGGTGGCCACGTTCGCGCGCCGCCATCCCCGCGTGTGCATCCACTACGAGCGAGCGACGTCGATGGCGAGCGTCGCCGCCCTGGAGGCGGACCGGCTCGACCTGGCCTTCGTGTCGCTGCCCAGCCGGCTCCCCTCGGGACTCGAGGCGGTGACGCTGCGCACCGAGCCGGTGGTGCTGGTGTGTCCGCCCGGGCACCGTTTCGCAGCGCGGTCGTCGGTGCGGGTCGACGAGTTGTCGGGCGAGGCCTTCGTGGGCGCCCCGCCCGGATCGGTCGCCTGCGAGGTGTTGGGCCAGGTGCGGTTGGCGACGGAGGCCGAGCCGGAGGTACGCGCCGAGGTGAACGATGTCGACACGATCCTCGACTTCGTCGAGCACGGTCTCGGCCTGGCCCTCCTCAACGAGACGCTGGCGCGCAGCCGTCCAGGCCTGCGCGTTGTGGAGCTGATCGACGCCTCCATGGTCTGGACGCTGGCCGCGGTTACGGCGACGGCCGAGCAGCGCACACCGGCCACGGACGCCTTCTTGGCTGTGGCGACGGCGTTTCGCTGAACGCTCGCGTCTGGGTACCCTGAGCTTGCTATGGCAAGCGCGCAGCATGCGGAGGCCCCCCATCCCGAGCACCTGGTGTGGACACGCACCGAGGTCGCTGGACGTCCGGCCCTGTACGGGGTGGCCGGCGAGGGCCTGCCGGTCGTGTTCCTGCACGGCTGGGGCCTCGGGCAGCACGCCTACAAGCGGGCCCTGAAGCGCCTCGTGCGCCTGGGGTGCCAGGTCTTCGCCCCTGCCCTGCCCGGGTTCGGCGGCACGCCCGACCTGCCTCGCCGTGAGTTCTCCATCGAGGGCTACGCCCGGTGGGTCGACGGCTTCCTCACCGCCGTCGGGGTGACCGAACCTGTCTTCTTGATCGGGCACTCGTTTGGCGGGGGCGTGGCCATCCAGACCGCCTCAGACTTCCCCGACCGAGTGCGCTCGCTGGTGCTGGTCAACTCGCTCGGCGGCTCGATGGCCGGCCGGCCCATCTGGGACTGGGGCATCCATTTCCCGGCCGAGGTGTTCCCCTTTCAGCTCACCAAGGTGCTGCCGGTGGTGATGGAGGACGCCGTTCCCAATCTGGTGCGCAACCCGAGGGCGATGTGGAAGGTCGCCAACCTGGCCCGCAAGGCCGACCTGGCCGAGGAGCTGGAGGAGCTCAAGCGCCGCCAGCTGCCCGTTGTCGTGCTGTGGGGCGAGAAGGATCGCATCGTCCCCCGCTCGTCGTTCGACGACCTGTGTACGACGATCGGCCTCGAGGGCGAGGTCGTCGCCGGCAACCACAGCTGGTTGCTCGCCGACCCCGACGCCTTCGGCGAGGTCATGACCAACGTCGTCGGGGTCGCCAAGCTGGCGCGCGACCTCGAGCTGAAGGAGAAGGCCGAGGCGACCGAGGCAGACACGCGCAGCCGGCCTCGCCGCCTGCTCGCCAAGCTCGTGAGGTGACTACGAACTACCCGCCGAAAACTCGTCGGCCTTAACCCTCATAGGGCGCGAGTCTCGACGGCTCAGCGTGCGTACGGTCGATTGCCCACGCTGCCGAGCTTTCGGCGGGTAGTTCTCGGCACCTCACGACCAGGCATCAAGTAATCGGGCTCAGGCCGCGGGCAGACGCGGCCCTCCGACGCGGAGGTCGCCCCGGCGGCGCGTGACGCCGGTGGCGTCGAGGTGCGACAGCAGCGGCAGCACGTGTTTGCGTGACGTGGCGAGCGCGTCGCGGATGGCGGCCACAGTGACGCCCTCCGGTTGCGTGTGCAGCAGCCGCGCCACGGTGCGGGCCGCGGCATCGATCGCAGCGGCCGCGAAGTAGCTGCCGTCCCGCTCCACGACGAGGCCGCGCTTCACCAACTCGCGAACGTCCGCCCGCTCCACACCGTCGGGCGGCGGCGGTGCGAATGGCGACGCCTGCAACGCGAGCAGCCACGGGTGCGTGGCCAGGTCGTCCTCGGGCTCGCCCGCCACGCGGGCCCGGCCTTGGCTGACGACCACGTCGTCGAGGCCGGCCACCACGAGGCGCCGGCGTTCGTCGAGCGTCGCCACGTCGAGCCCGTGCGGGCCAGCCGCGGCGACGGCGTCGCGTACGGCCATTCGCATCTCCGCCAGCGC
>JAFATL010000463.1 GCA_019243975.1 Actinomycetota bacterium
TCGACCTCTAAATGAACACAGCCGCCATCGTCATCGTCATCATCGTCGTCGGGATCCTCGGCGCGGTCTTCCTCCTCACCACGTCGGCGCGGCGCGACCGCCGCTCGGCCACCGGGATGCTCTCTCGCGAGACGCGCAGCCGCGACCGGGGGAGCGTCGTCATCGAGGAGCTCGAGGCCGAGCAGGGCGCAACCGGGCCCACCGGTCGGGAGGTGGAGCGGGCTGCCGAGCGCGAGTGGCGCGGGGGTGGCACCGCCGTGGTGGTGGCACCGACGCCCGCCCCGCCCGCACTGCGGGAGCCCCTCGACCCCGAGGCCATCGGCGTCACCCGCCGCCAGTTCTTCAACCGGGGCATCGTCACCATGATGGGCCTCGGCCTGGCCGGTTTCGGCGGTTCGATGATCGCCTTCCTGTGGCCGTCGTTGTCGGGCGGCTTCGGCTCGAAGATCAACGCCGGCAGCCTCGACGGCACGCTCAACACGATCCGCACCACCCGTGAGCCCGTGTACGTGCCCGACGCCCGCTCGTACATCAACCCGTACCCCACCGACCACATCGGCTCGGCGTCGAAGGTGTACACGGGGCCGGTGCTCGACGGCATGAAGGAAGGCGTCGTCGCCCTGTACCAGAAGTGCGTGCACCTGGGTTGCCGCGTGCCGTGGTGCAAGTCGTCGCAGTGGTTCGAGTGCCCCTGCCACGGTTCGAAGTACAACCGGGTGGGCGAGAAGAAGGGCGGCCCGGCGCCGCGCGGTCTCGATCGCTTCGGCGTGTCGATCGAGGGCGGCAACATCATGATCGACACCAAGACCGTCGTCCTGGGGCCGGCCATCGGCACCAATACCACCGGGCAGGAGGCCGAAGGCCCGCATTGCGCCTGACGCCCAACTCCACTAAGAGGCAGCCCCAGTGATGCTTGCCGTCAACACCCAGCAGGAGCTGGGCCTCGCCTTCGTCGCCGCGTTGGTCGTGGGCTGGATCGCGTACGTCGTGGTCCACATCCGCCGGCCCGCCAACCCGCCCGGGTCGGAGATCGAGCTGGCGCCCAACCGCCGGCCCTACCTCGACGACGACGAGATGGAAGGCCCGCGCCTCGAGAAGGTGCTGGGTTGGAGCATGGTCCTGATGATCGTCGTGGCCATCGGCCTGCCCGCCTACTGGCTCAAGGAGCCGGGCCGGCAGAAGCAGGCCCTGGTCGGGTTCAACGAGCGCGCCGCGCAGCGCGGCTTCATCCTCTTCCAGCCCACCGACTCGCCCATCCCCGAGGGCAACATCGGCCACTTCGGCTGCGGCAAGTGCCACGGCGTGAAGGGTGACGGCGGCGTCACCTCGTTCACCATCACCGACGAGCTGGGTCGCAGCCGCTCGGTGTCGTGGAAGGTGCCGGCGCTGAACACCGTGCTGCTGCGGTTCTCGCCGGACGAGGTCACCAAGATCATCACCTACGGCCGCCCCGGCACCCCGATGCCGGCGTGGGGTCTGGCCGGCGGTGGCCCCATGAACGACCAGCAGATCAGCGACCTGGTCGCCTACCTCACCACCATCCAGCTGAAGCCGGCCGACGTGAAGAAGACCGACCTGGCCCAGTACGGCCTCAACGGCGCCAACCTGTTCGACTCGTTCTGCTCGCGCTGCCACACCAAGGGTTGGTCGTACGGCGAGGCGCACCCGCCGGGGACGGGCGCCTTCGGCCCCAACCTCAGCAACGGCGACACGCTGCGCCAGTTCCCCGACGAGGCGAAGCACGTCGAGTTCGTCACCACCGGCAGCGACGACGAGAAGCTCTACGGCACCCGCGGGGTCGGCACCGGTCGTATGCCAGGCTTCGGGGAGATGCTGACGCCCGAGCAGATCCAGGCCATCGTCGACTACGAGCGGAGCCTCTAGTGCACCACCTGCTTTCCGCGCTGACCTGGGACCCGCAGCTCCGCGGTTACCTGATCGCGCTGGCGGCGATCCTGGCGTTCCCCGGCAGCGTGTACCTGCTCCTCGCCACCAACATGGGGGCGAAGATCGGCTTCCTCCTCGCGGTGGCCGGGCTCAGCGGTTGGATGATGACGCTGGGCATCGTGTGGGCCGTGTTCGGCATCGGCATGCGCGGCAACGAGCCCACGTGGAAGGTGAAGGAGGTCATCACCGGCGACGTGGCGCGGTCGACCGTGCCGGTGATCGGCGGGTTCCCGAAGGGGTGGACCAAGCTCCCACCGGGCAACGCCGAGCTGGCCGACGCCCAGGCCGCCGCCGACGCCGTGCTGGCGCCCTCGGCCACGCCCACGCCGGGCAAGGAAGCCTCCACGTCGTCGACCCCCGCGTTCCAGTCGCCGTTCAAGACGACGGCCGACTACGTGACGGTCACCGGCTACCGCAAGGGCGGCGACAACTCGCTGTTCGCCATTCGCAAGCACAAGTTCTTCCTCCGCCACTCGGCCCACTACGACGTCATCCAGGTGCGCCCCGCCCTCAACCAGACGGGCGGCCCCGGTGGCGCGCCGCCGCGGGCGATCGCCGATCCCTCGCAGCCGATCACCAGCGTGATCATGGAGCGCGACCTCGGCACGCTGCGCCTGCCCCAGACCATGCTCGCCTTGTTCTCGGGCGTGATCTTCGCGGTGACGTGCTACGCCCTGCACCGCCGCGACAAGGAGATCATGGCCGTCCGCCAGCAGCAGCCGGCGCCGGCATAGGAGGGGATCGGTGGCCGATTACCTGCCGATCCTGACCATGTTGATTCTGGCCACGGTGTTTGTGGCCGCGTCGTTGCTGATGTCAGCCGTGTTCCGCCCCAGCCGCCCGACGCCGGCCAAGTCGGCGCCCTACGAGTGCGGCATCGTCCCCACGCGCGAGCCGGCCGAGCGCTTCCCGGTGCGCTTCTACCTGGTGGCGATGATCTTCATCATCTTCGACATCGAGATCATCTTCCTCTACCCGTGGGCGGTGATCTTCGAGCGCGACCTGCACCTGTTCGGGCTGATGGAGATGCTCGTCTTCGCCATCTTCGTGTTCGTCTCGTTCGTGTACCTCATCAGCCGTGGCGCCCTCGACTGGGGCCCGGCCAAGCGGCTGCGCCCGCTCATCAGCGTCACGTCCGAGCGCACCTCCGAGTCGACGGTGCGCCGGGTCGGCCCGGAGGGGGAGGCCGCGTAGCCGTGGGGCTGGAGCGGTTCAACCACAACTTCCTGACGGGCAACCTCGAGAACGTCGTGAAGTGGGCGCAGCGCAACAGCGTCATGCCCGCCACGTTCGGCCTGGCCTGCTGTGCCATCGAGATGATGGCGACCGGCGCGGCGAACTTCGACCTGGCCCGCTTCGGCATGGAGGTCTTCCGGGCGTCGCCCCGCCAGGCCGACCTGATGATCGTGGCCGGGCGGGTGTCGCAGAAGATGGCGCCGGTCCTCCGCCAGGTCTACGACCAGATGATGGAGCCCAAGTGGGTGATCTCGATGGGCGTGTGCGCGTCGAGCGGCGGGATGTTCAACAACTACGCCATCGTGCAGGGCGTCGACCAGATCGTCCCCGTCGACGTCTACGCCCC
>JAFATL010000525.1 GCA_019243975.1 Actinomycetota bacterium
CGCCACCATGGCCACCGTCTACCAGCGCTACGAGGACGAGAAGCGGGCCAAGCGGGTGGTCGATTTCGACGACCTCCTCGTGCGCTGCGCGCAGGTGCTCGACGAAGACGCCGAGTTCGCGGCCACGCAACGGTGGCGGTTCCGCCACCTGTTCGTCGACGAGTTCCAAGACGTCAACCCTGTGCAGTACCGGCTGCTCACCGCGTGGCTGGGCGACCGCGCCGACCTGTGCGTCGTCGGCGATCCCAACCAGGCCATCTACTCCTGGAACGGTGCCGACCCCACCTACCTCACGCTGTTCACGAAGCGCTTCCCCACCGCCGAGGTCGTCACCCTCGACCACAACTACCGGTCCACGCCGCAGGTGCTGGCGGTGGCCGGCGCCGTGCTCGGTCGCCCGCCCATGCACGCGCACCGGGCCGACGGGCCGGTGCCGATCGTTCGCTCGTTCGCCACCGACGACGACGAGGCCCGCGGCATCGCCCGGTCGCTGCGCCGCGCGCGCGGCGGCGGGCTGGCCTGGTCGCACATGGCCGTGCTCACGCGCACCAACGCGCAGCTGGAGCGCTTCGAGGAGGCGCTGCGCGCCGCCGACGTGCCGTTCCGCAACCGGGGCGGCGCGTTCCTCGATCAGCCCGAGGTGAAAGAGGCGCTGGCTGGCCTGCGCCGGGCCCCGGCGGGCGTGCCCTTCTCGGCCCGCCTGTCCGATGTCGAGGCGATCGCGGCCGACATGGCGGTCGAGCGCCGGCTCGACCTCGAGCAGCTGGTGCGGCTGGGCCACGAGTACCTGGCCTTGGACGCCGCCGGCGAGGTCGACGGGTTCCTTGCGTGGCTGCGCGCGACGGTGCGGTCCGATCAGCCCGACGACGGCGCCGACGTGGTCGAGCTGGCCACCTTCCACCGGGCCAAAGGCCTCGAGTGGCCGGTCGTGTTCGTGGCCGGGCTCGAGAAGGGCCTGGTGCCGATCGGCCAGGCGACCGGCGACGAGGCCGAGGCGGAGGAACGCCGGTTGCTCTACGTCGCGTTGACACGGGCCGAGCGCGAGCTGCACGTCACGTGGGCGCAGCGGCGCACGTTCGCCACCCGCACGGTGCCGCGCCAGCCGTCGCCGTGGCTGGCGCTGATCGACAACGCGTGCGCGCGGTTGCGGGGCGACGAGGTGCCGCCCGACCGCGAGGTGTGGGCCGGGCGGGCGGCGTCAGCGCGGCGCAAGCTGCGCGCCGGCGCGCCGCCGTCACCGGCCGACGAACCGGTGCTGGCGGCGTTGAAGCAGTGGCGTTCGTCGGCGGCGCGCGCCGCCAACGTCCCCGCGTACGTGATCTTCCACGACGCCACGTTGGCGGCGGTGGCGCAGGCGAGGCCGCGCACGCGCGCCGAGCTGCTGGCGCTGCCCGGCCTCGGGCCGGTCAAGGCGGAGCGCTACGGCGACGCGATCCTCGAGGTGGTTTCCCGCCAGGCCGGATAGAAAGTCAACGTGCGGTTCTCGATCGAGCAGGTTCTGCCCGGACCGCTCGAACGAGTCGAGGCGGCCCTGCTCGACCCTGCGTTCCTCGAGCAGATGGCCACGCTCCCCAAGCTGGGCGCGCCCGAGCTGTTGGACGTCACCGAGAACGGCACGACCGTCCGCCGCCGGGTGCGCTACCGGTTCAGCGGCGACCTGTCCCCCGCCGTCACCGCCGTGGTCGACCCGGCCAAGCTCACCTGGGTCGAGGACGCCACCATCGACCGGACGAGTCACCGGACGACCTTCCGGATCCTCCCCGACCACTACGGGTCCCGGTTGAAGTGCTCGGGCACGTTCGTGCTCTCCGATGTGCCCGGCGGGGTGCGCCGGGTGCTCGACGCCGACCTGCGGGTGAGCTTCCCCCTGGTGGGCGGGAAGGTGGAACGGGCGATCGTGTCCGGTTTGCGGGAGCACGCGGCCCTGGAGGCCGCCGCTCTGCGTGACTGGATGGCCCAACAGGGCGGTTGACTCTCCGGCCCCCCGGCGCGAGAACACATAGACATGAGCACCTACTGGCCCACTGAGGACGGATGGCCGTACGCCGATGTGGAACGGGAGGAAGCTGACCTGGGGGCTGAGTGCGACGACGACCTGCTGTCGCTGCGCGCCCGGTCGTCGCATCTGTTCGACGATCTCGACCCGCTCGAGCGCCAGGTGATCGAGAGCCGCTTCGGGCTGGGGGGCGCACCCATCCGCTCCATGAAGCAGCTCCAGCACGACACCGGGGTGCCGCGGGCGGATTTGCGCGAAGCTCTGGGGTCGGGGCTGGGGAAGATCCGTTCACACCTGATCTGAGGATCTGAGGAAGCGCGTTGCCGTACTGGATGTCGATCGAGGTTTTTGACGGGCCGTTTGCCGCGTCCTCCTGGCAGGAGGCCCACGGCGACGCGCTCGTCGAGACGGCGATCATCTACGGCGCCGTCGAGTGGAACTGGCAGCCCACGTCGTGGGGCGTCGTGTTCGAGGTGGCCTTCGCCGACGAGGACGCGTGGGACCGCTACCGCGCCACCCTCACCGTGCAGACCGCCCTCGACGCCGTCCCCGACCCCGTCGGCGGCCTCCTCGTCTACCGCGGTCGCGGCGGCAGCTCGGGCGCCAGCTTCCCCCGCCGCCCCCGCCCCCTCGCCGGCTCCGGCGCCGCCGCCCTCCCCATCCCCACCGACGACGACTTCTGGGCCGACCTCATCGCCGACGTCGCCCCTCCCCGCCTCACCCTCGTCCGCGACTGATCCGACTTTTGGCCGTTCAGGTGCGGTCTGCGCACCTCACCGGTCAAAAGTCGATCGTGCAGTCAGAGCGCGACGCACTTTGCCGACCACGGTCTCGCGGGACATGGCGGACGTGACCGGGATGATCAGCCACCCGGCGATCTCGAGCTCGCCGATCTTGTCGCGGTCACCGTCGAATCGCATGCGCATCCTGTGTGCGTCCCAGCCGTCCCACTCCAGCCCTACTTTCTCGGGCAGCCAGACCGCATCGATGCAGTAGCGCTGC
Organism: Actinomycetota bacterium; assembly: GCA_019243975.1. Classification (GTDB taxonomy): domain Bacteria; phylum Actinomycetota; class Acidimicrobiia; order Acidimicrobiales; family JAFATL01; genus JAFATL01. The sequence continues at coordinate 2,999 of JAFATL010000525.1, forward strand.
CCATTCACGACCACCCAGTACTGCTGCTGCGGTCGCCGAATGCCTCCGTCGAGCAGCCATCGAACCGTTCGGATCTCGGGATCAGAGTCACCGTTCGGACCCTCGAGGCAAAGGTCGAGCAGCGGTCGCAGGTGGGCGATACGACGCCGTCCCCGCGCCTGCATCTCGTCGAGGCACGTCGCGACCTGCTTGAACGTGAACAGGCGCAGGCGCTCCGCCTCGTTCAAGACCCGCCACAGCGTCTCATCGCCGAGGCCGGCCGAGAGATCGACCATCGTGCGTGCCGGAACGGTTGCGGGAATGCCGCGCACGACTTCGATGTGGTGCGCCGGCAGAAAGTTCGTTCGGTGAAGCCGGACTCCGTCCATGCGTGGATGCCGGCCGTCGGCGACGAGGATCTCGGGCACGATGCTCGGCACATACGGAAAGCCCTTGAGGCGTGCTGCCGACTTGATCCCGGCCACACCTCCGCTCGCGAAGCAGGCGCTCAGCACATCGGTCTCCCAGGAAGCCGGCACGCCGGCGGCGACGTAAATCCCGGATCGGTGTCTGCGGACGCGTCCCGCCTTGATCAGCCGCTTGAACGCGTCGATGCCGACGTGCTCCACGCCTTGGTCCCAGGTGACGATTCCGTACTGCCCGCACCCAACGTCGTCGATCCACATGCCACCAGTGAAGCGACAGGCTGAGACAGTTACAGGTGGCAGCGCCGGACGTGCCGCCTCCACCACGACTTTTGGCCGCTGAGGTGCGCTATCCGCACGTGACCGGCCAAAAGTCCGAGGGGGCGGGGTTAGGTAGGGCCGGCTTTGCGGTCGGCGCGGCGTTTCATGAGCTCGGCGATCTTGACCATGTCGACGGCGATGAAGAGGCCTTCGGCTTCGGCGCAGAGGTCGTCGCCGGCGTAGAGGGTGCCGGAGGTGTAGGTCTTGCGGCCGTCGACCTTGTCGATGCCGGCGTCGAAGCGCAGGTCGACGTACAGCGGCGTGGGGCGGCGGTAACGGATGGTCAGCGTGCCGGTCATGCCGGGGTGGCCGCCGATGGTTTGCGCCAGCCCGAGCACCTCGTCGAACGCGCAGGCGACGTAGCCGCCGTGCACCGCGCCGGGCGGGCCTTCGTAGGCGGACCCGTAGCGCACCTCGCCGCGCACGCGGTCGTCGATGACCGC
>JAFATL010000535.1 GCA_019243975.1 Actinomycetota bacterium
AGTGGTCATCTCGGCGAGGGACGCTCGTTCAGACCGGGTCGGGGGGCGGCTCGTTGCCGGAGAGGAACGTCGGCGGCGTCCAGCTCACAGCACCCGCAGTCTTGAGCTCGGCCACCGCGGGGACCGGTGAGGGATCGCTGAACAACAGCTCGTCGCCGTAGTCGGCGGGGCGCCCGGTGGCGTCGACGACCCACCACGACGCCTCCAGCGCGATGCCGTGCGGGTCGTTGAAGTAGATCGAGCGGACGAAGCCGTGGTCGACGACGTCGGTGACCTCGCAGCCCGCCTCCTTCAACCGCCGCTGCAGGTCGAGCAGCCCCTGCTCGTCGGCCAGGTTGAACGACAGGTGGTCGAACTGCGCCTTGCGCAGCCGGTCGGGGATGCCCGCCGGAGCGGTGAAGTTCTCGGCCCCCTTCACCTCGAAGAAGGCGACGGTGTTGCCTGGCGCCGTCTCGAAGAAGTAGTGGCGCATGGGCCCGGCCATCACGGTGGCGACCAGCCGCATGCCGAGCACACCGTCGTAGAAGCGGACGGTGGCATCCATGTCGGGCGTCACCAGGGCCAGGTGGTTGATCCCCCGCCAGCGGGGGTTGGCGCTGTCGGTCATGCGACCAGGCTACGCCCGCTGCGTGTGCTGCTCGACCTCGAAGGCCCACAGCTCCGAGCCGGTGGCAACCGGCGTCGGTGCGCCTTCCGCCTGCGCGTGGCCGCGGGTGAACGCGGCCGAGGACGCCCACGCGTTGAACGCGTCGTCGTCACGCCAGCGCGTGTACACCAGCCATGTCTCGCGACCGTCGGCTGGGCGCAACAGCTGGAACTCCTCGAACCCTTCCGCGCTCTCCACCTGGCCGGCGCGGGCGGCGAAGCGTCCGGCCAGCTCGTCGGCGCGGTCGGCGGGCACGGTGATGGCGTTGATCTTCACGACGGACATCGCGCCATCTTGGCGCGCCTCGGACTACAGGCGGGCCAGACCGGCGCGGGCGCGGTCTTCCCACCACGCCAGCTCGTTCCGATCGCCCAACGCCTTCTCCCAGCCGAACTGCACGAGCCCGCCGAGCAGGGCGAGGTCGAGGGCGGCCTCCCACCAGCCGTCGGTGGCGATGCCGTGCCCGCGCAGCGACGACGCGTACGCGTCGATGGCGTCCTCTTTCGAATGTGGAAGGCGCGCCGCGTTGAGCGACAGGTACCACGCCAGCTCACTGGCGGGGCTGCCCCGTCCGGACACGGCCCAGTCGATCAGGATCGTGCGCCCGTCGGGGTGGCTGCCGAGGTTGCCCATCTTCCAGTCGCCGTGCAGGAACGTCTGGGGCGTGGCGTCGAGCGCGTCGACAAGTGGCCAGGGGGCACCGCGCAGCTCGAGGACCTCCGACGCCAGCGCCGACACCGACTCAAAGCGCGCCCAGCCCTCCGTCGCGATACGGGGCACGGGTTCGGCGTCGGGCCGCGCCGTTTCGGTGGCCATGTTGGCGGCGCAGAAGCAGAGGTAGCGGTGGTTTGCGGGCATGAGGTCGATGGCGTCGACCCAACCCCAGAGGTGGGCGTGGAGCGCGGCCATGTGGTCGAGAAAACGAAGCTCCTGGTCGAGAGGGATGGCCTCGTCGCCTTCGGGCACCAACCACGGCCCGACGTCGCGCATCAGCAACGCCGCGCCCCACCCGTTCCGGCCCAACCCGGTGGCCATGCCCACGGTGGCGTGGTCGATGCACGCGGGGAGGTCATCGAGGACGCCCGCCCGCCACAGCACTGCGGGCCGGCACCCCAGGTCGCCCGTGCACCGCTGAATCCAGTCATCGTCGACATGCAGGTGCTTGAGCACGAACGGCTCGCCGTCGATCCGGACCCGCTCCATGACGGCGCCCGACTTCGAGTCGGCGCTCTTCATCGCCGTGCGTTCGGTGGCCCCGGCCAGCAGCTCGTCCAACGAGGTGGCAGTGGCGGACACAGTCCTAGAACGCCGCTTCGAGGATGGCACGTGCGTCGTCTTCGGACACCGGCTTGGGGTTGTTGGCGATCGTCTGGTTGCCCGCCGACATGCGCACGACGGCGTCGATGTCGTCGTCGGTCATGCCGCACTCCGAGAGGTGGGCGGGCAGGCCGATGCGCTCCCGCAACCGGTCGATGGCGCCGGCCGCGTCGTCGACGTCGCCCAGGGCCCAGCCGATGTTGCCCATGTGCACCTCGTCGGCGTTGAAGCGCACGGCGTGGGCAAGGATCAGCGCGTTGGCGAGGCCGTGGGGCATGCCCGTGCGCCCGCCCACCAGTTGGGCCAAGCCGTGGTGCACGCCGACGCCGCCGTTGGCCAGGCAACGGCCGCCCAGCACCGCCCCTTCCAGCATGCGGGTGCGGGCGGCCAGGTCGTCGGGCTCGTCGACGACGCTGGGAAGCGCCTCGGCGATGCGGCTGATGGCAGCCAGCGCCACCGCCTCCGCTTCGGGCGTGCGCCGGGGGGAGTACGCGCACTCCACGCCGTGGGCCAACGCGTTCATACCCGTCTCGGCGGAGACGCGGATCGGCGTGTCGAGCGTGAGCACGGGGTCGTAGATGGCGGCGATCGGCGCGGTGGTCGGGCCTCCGGCGCCCGTCTTGCGATGGGTGTTGTCATCAGTCATGCCGAAGAACGGCGTGAGCTCGGCGCCCGAGTACGTGGTGGGAATCGACACGTGCGCCAGCACCGGCCGGTCGACGTAGGAGATGCCGGGCGTGCCCGCCCGCTGCTCCACGAAGAAGCACACCGCCTTACCCAGGTCGGCGCACGACCCGCCGCCGAACGACAGGACGCAGTCGACGTTGTCGTCGCTCGCCTGCCGCACGGCCGCCTCGACCGACGACGTCGGCACGTGCGAGCGCACACCGCTGAAGGTGGACGCCAGCGTTCGCCCGAGTCGCTTGACCAGCCGCTCCCCCGCGTCCGACGCCAACCGACCCTCGGTGGTGACGAGCAGGGCGCGCCGCCCGCCCGCCTCCTTGACCACGTCGGCGACCTTGTCGATGGCGTCGGGGCCGAACACGAGGCGCTGCGCCAGCGCCGTGTGCACCCATCGGTCGCGATCGGTCATGGACGACTCCTCAACTCCTGCTTCTGGATCTTGCCGGTGCCGCCTTTGGGCAACTCGGCCACGATGTCGATGCGCTTGGGCACCTTGAACCCGGCCAGACGTTCGCGCACCCACGCTTGCAGTGCTGCCTCGTCCACGCCATCGCTGTCGGGTTCGACGGTGACGAAGGCCCGGGGCACCTCGCCCCACGTGGGGTCGGGCATGCCGACGACCGCCGCTTCCACCACGGCCGGGTGCGACGTGAGGCAGTGCTCCACCTGCACCGAGGAGATGTTCTCGCCCCCGCTCACGATGATGTCCTTGCGGCGATCGACGATCGTCACGTAGCCCTCGTGGTCGACCGTGGCCAGGTCGCCGGTGCGCAGCCAGCCACCGCGCAGGGCAGCCGCCGTCTCCTGCGGGCGGTTCCAGTAGCCGGTCATCACGTGGTTGGACCGCACGCAGATCTCGCCCACGTGGCTGCCGTCCCACGCCACCTCGGCGTCGTCGTCGTCGAGCACGCGCAGGTCGACGCCGACGTTGGGGATGCCCGTGGTGGCGCGCTTGCGCCGTCGCTCGTCAGCAGGCCGCGCGTCGTGCGACCGCAGGTTGACAGCTTTGGTGAGCTGCGGGCTCGACTCGGTGAGGCCGTAGCCGCAGAGCACTTCGCACCCGAACGCGTCCTCGAGGTCGCCGAGCAACTCGGGTGACGCCGGCGCGCCACCGACGGTCGTCTGCACCAGCGACGAGAGGTCACGGGTCCGGATGCTCGCTTCCCGCAGCAGCGACGTCGCCATCGTCGGCACGAGGTGCAGACGGGTGACGCGCTCGGCCTCGATGAGGCGCAGCACCTCGGCCGGGTCGAACCGCTCGAGCATCACGTGGCGCCCGCCCAGGACCGTGACCCAGTGCGGTGTCCCCCACCCGTTCACGTGGAACAACGGGATCGTGTGCAACACGACGTCGCGGTGCGTCGTGGCCATCGTCAGCGCGCTGTCGATGGCGTGCGTGGTCAACGCCCGGTGCGTGAGCATGGCCCCCTTCGGGTCGCCAGTGCTGCCGCTCGTGTAGAAGAGCTCGCATACCGCGTCCTCGTCGACCTCGGGCGGCTCCCCGATCGGCGTGGCGTCACCCAGGTAGTCGTCGTGCAGGTCGAGGCGCTGCTGCGGTGTGAGCTGATCGGCGACGGTTGCGAACGACGGGTGCACGACGAGCACGGTTGGCGTGCAGTCGTCGAGGATGAACTGCTGCTCGGCCGGTGCCAGCCGGATGTTGAGGGGCGTGAGCACGCCGCCGGCGAGCAGCACGCCGTAGTACGCCTCCAGCAGCTCGACGGTGTTGCCGCACAGGTAGGCGACGCGGTCGCCCGGCTCGCACCCGAGCGAGTGCAGGAGGCCGGCCAGCCGGTCAGCGCGGTCGGCGAACTCGGCGTAGGTGAAGCGGCGGTCGCCGTCGACGACTGCTTCCAGCGGGCCGAACAACCGGCGGGCCCGGGTCAGGAAGTCGAGCGGGGTGAGGGCGACCTTCACGTGTTGACGACGCTGATCGCCTCGCCGCCCAGCTCGACCAACGACAACCGCCCGTCGACCACGTCGAGCGTCGTGCGCGAGCAATTGCCGGGCATGAAGCTGACGACGCGGTCGTCGGCGGTCGCGGCGCCGACCGCCGCGTTGATGGCGATGAAGTGGGTGACGACAACGGCGTCGTGCGGGATGGCAAGGAGCGTGTCGACAACGGTCCGGCGCCACGTCGCATGCTCGGGCGTGGCGGCACCCCACGCCCCGGCCATGAACCCGCGCAGCCACACCGTGCGTTCCTCGAGGTCCTCGATGGGCGACACGATCTCGCCCACGCCGGCGTCGACGGTGGCCGTCACTCCCC
>JAFATL010000642.1 GCA_019243975.1 Actinomycetota bacterium
AACAGCCGGGAGCGGGCGCTGAGCATGCGGGCGATGAGCAACCCCATGAACACGCTCAAGATGCAGCCGAGGACGAAGCCCGACCACATGCGGCCGCGAGGTGGGCCGATCGACGCGGCCAGCACGCCACGCTGATCCAGCGACGAGTTCGGGCGCTTGGTCCTGGCCGCCTCGACCACCGGCGCCGGCGCCGGCGCGGTCGTCGTGGTGACCTCAGGAGCTGGCGCAGCCGTGGTGGGTATGGTCGCGGCCGCCGGGGCGGGTGCCGGCCTGGTGCTCGGGTTGCGCGACGTCACAGCGCCGGCACCGCCGTTCTGCGAAGAAGGCGGCGGGGACGACGGCCTCGGTGCCGGCTTGGGCTTCGGGGCCGGCGCGGGCGTGAGGTTGGGCGCGGGCTTGACGGCCGACGGCAACGCCGTGGCCGACTTCGACTGCTCGAAGTCCACCGTCACCCAGATGTTCCCGTCGGCGGTGTCGACGACGCCGACGCCCACCATGCGGAAGTCGGGGTCGACCAGGTTCTCGTAGTGGTGGGGGCTGTTGATGAACGCCTGCTGCAGCCAGTCGACGCTGGCACCGACGCCGACGTTCTCGCCGAGCTTGCGCCACCCGCTGCCCATCTGGACGGCGAAGTTGGGGTTGTGTGCCAGCGTGCCCGACGACGCCATCTGTGCGGACCAGGCCCGGGCGACGTCGGTGAGGTGCCCGTCAGGCGCCAACGGCACCAGGCCCTTGCTCACGCGCAGCTGGTTGGTCAACACGATGAACTGCGCCTCTTCGGTCTGCGGCTCGGCTCGAGCCGCGTCCATTGGCAGCGACAGGCCCAGACCGAAGCACGCCAGAACAACCACCGCTGCAAGCAGCACGCGCTTGCTCGGCATACCGCACCTCCTTCACGGAACCCCAGCCGTGGATTTGGAGCCGGTCACTGTGTCAGTGGTGTTTCGGCCGCCGCTGACTAGTCCTTTAGGGCTAGTTATCGACAGAACGTCCGAAGAGAAACTGCAAGAGGTGTTGCCACCACGCGCCGTTCGCTTCGGGCGCGGATGCCCGCGCCGGCCCGGGTGCTGACGCAGCAGCAGTGAGCGTTGCACCCGGTACCGGCGCGAACGAACGAGAGACCGGCGTGTACGGCCGCATGAACAGTTCGGTCACCCACATCAACCCGTTCCCGTCGACGACGACGCCGACACCGACACGGGTGTAGCGCGGGTCGACGAGGTGCTCGTAGTGGGGAGGCGAGGCCTCGAAGGCGGCCTCCAGCTGGGCCACGTCAGCGCCGTCACCCACGTTTTCCCCGAGCTTTTGCCAGCCCACGACCTGGTTGGGCAGCGATGGGTTGTGCTCGAGGGTGGTGCGCGCTCCCATCGACGCCGACCACACGCGCGCCACGTTGGTCAGCTGCGCGTCGACTGTCAGCCGCCCGAGTCCGTGGGCCGCCCGCAGCCCGTTGATGCGAGCGACGAAGTCAGCCTCCGACCCTGCGTCGGCGCGCGCCGGTAGCGCCAGCAGTGGAACGGCGATCGCCACACAGGCGAACGCGAGCAGCCCCCCGCGCAGCAACGACCTGCGCGGCATTGCGCCTCCTCCGCGGCGCCGGCTCCTCCAGCGCACACGTCGAACGTTCTTCGGTCGCGCCCACCGGAGCCTTTAGGGGCATTCGGAGAAATTGTCCGCAGTCACGAAGTTGCGAAACGTCCGTTGCCTTCGTCCGTTGTAGGGGTGGGCACAGACGGCGAGGCAGCAGGAGGCGGGCCCATGAATCTGCAGGAACTGCGACGGGGCTGGCGGACGAGTGAGGTCGCCGCCCTGCTCAAGGTGCACCCCAACACGGTGTCGAACTGGGTGCACAGCGGCCGCGTGAAGGCGACCCGCACCCCCGGCGGGCATCTCCGCATCGCCAACTCCGAGGTCCTCCGGCTGTTCGAGGAACTGGCCGATCGCGCCCCGGCCCGGCGCCACCAGGTCGCGACGTAGCGAGCTACAGACCGGGCGTCGCCGCTGCCACGAGCGGCTTCTCGGTGGCGCGGCCGTACTGCTCGCCCACGTTGCCGCGCTGACCGGGCAGCACGACGATGCGCTGCTCCGAGTCGATCTCGTCCAGCGGCACCGGCTGGGCCGCGTTGTCGGAGTCGGCGATGAACTCGAGATGGATGCCGTGAGTGCCGATGTCGCCCTGCCAGAAGTGGTCGCGCGGCGTGACGCGCGCGGGGTCGCCGTCCGCGGGCGTCCAGCAGGCGCGCTTGTGGCCGGCGCTGTCGACAGCCGGGTCGACGCCGCGTGCCTTCACGTGCAGACCGGGGTCGGTACCGGTGCCGTCGTCGAAGCATGAGTCGTCGCGGTAGTACGGCACCGCAATCACCGAGTACGCCGAACCAGCCGTGTACTGCTTGATGCCGATGCGGTCGACCAACGTGCCGTGGGGGCCGGCGATCTCCTCGTAGTTGAGGCCGGCGATGGCGCCGCTGAACGTCGGGTCGGGCACGTCGATGTCGTTGTCGATGCACGCGTCGCCCGCGCCGTCGCCGCACCCGCCCGTGTGGGTGCCCGGCGTCGAGAACGACTGCGGCCCCACGATCGGCACGGGGTCGCCGTCGGAGAAGCCGACGCCGTCGGGGCCCACGTGCATGCGGGTGTTGCCGAACACCTCGTCGTTCTTGCCGTCGATCGGCACGCCCTTGGGGACGTAGGGGTTGTAGTAGGTCGACACCATGCCCGCGTTGTAGTCCCACTGGCTGTAGATGCCGTCGAAGGGCGGGATCACGTGCACGCGCAGGTAGTCGAGCTGGCGCACCTCGTCCCGGTAGAAGATCTCGGTGCGGACGTTGTTGGTCGACGAGTCGGCGCCCCACGTGGCCCGGATCACGCGCACGGGCCCCGCCCGCCAGCCCATGAGGATGCCGGAGCCGCCCCAGTTGTTGACCTCCTCCTCGTAGCCGCAGCACGGCGTCTTGCCCCCGGGCCGCTGCTGGAAGGCGCGCGCCTTCCACTGGTCGATGAGGTCGGGGCCGTACTTCCAGCTGCTCGGGTCGGCCTGTTGGTTGTTGTGCTCGCCCTTGGGCACGACGGCCAGCTGCGTCATGAGCCAACGGCCGTCGTAGCGGAACTCATAGGTCGGGGTCTTGACCCACGCGGTGTCCTTGGGCCGGCGCTGCTTCACCGGCGCCAGCACGCACTGCTTCTTCACCGGGTCGTAGTACGGGCCGGGGGCCGCCGCGCCGTAGTCGCCGTAGCTCGACTGCGAGTAGAGGAACGTGTCGCTGTCGGCGTCGGGCAGGTAGCGCACGTAGCCATTCGACGCGTTGAAGGCGGGCTTCGGCGCGTCGGCGTCGTTGCTCGCCCGCATCACGTAGACGTAGGCGGGCGTGCCGGCCCGGTACGGGTCGGCGACGGTGACCTTGTACACGCCGTTGATGCCCTCGGGCAGCGCCGCGCTGGCGGGGGCGGCGGGGCCGGCGTCGGACGCCATGAACGACAGCTCGTCGTTGGTGTCGAGCCCGGGCACGGGGTCGGGTGTGGACGGGGGGCCCTCGGGCAGGGCGTGACACGGGTCGCGCGGGTCCGACTTGGTCCAGCGGAACCGCTCCTGGTCGAACACGTAGGTGGGGTGCTGGTCGGTCTCGCTGTAGAAGGCGAAGCCGGAGTTGTTGTTGGACAGGTAACGCGTCGCCACCTCGTCGACCTGGAACGGGATCTGCACGAAGTCGCGGGTGCGAGCGTCCCACCGGTACCCGAGCAGCTTGTCGATCGGCGTGCCCTTGCCGAGCGCGTCGCCGGTGGCCACCTCGGGCGGGTCGTAGCGGTTGTGCGAGCACGCGTCCTGCTGGCCGCCCAGGCACTGGGCGCCGCCCACCGTCGGCGTCTTGGCCGTCAGCTCCTGAGGCGCGGCCCACGACGGGAAGTTGGCGCCCGTGAGCACGACCGGCTCGGTGCCCCGGTTGGCCGCCACCGCCAGGTCGGGCACCGGCGGCGTGCTCGACAACGCCCGCACCGGCCCCAGCCCCGCGGCGATGGCGGCCAGCGCCACCGCGCCGGCGATGACGAAACGGCGCTTCAGCAGCACGACGGGAACTCCGGCAGGTCGGGCATGGTGAGGTCGGGCGAGCCGTAGCCGACCGGGGGGCCGCTGGTGGCGACGCGGCCTCGCACGCTGGCCGGGGCGCGCTCAGGCGACGCGTAGATGGGGCTGGTGATGGCGGTCATAAGGAAGCCCGGGTCGTCGTACAGCTCGGCCCGCAGCCAACCGTGTTCGGGCAGCACGACGCTGGCGTGGTGGGTGGCGCGCGGGTTGGCCACCCACTGCTCGCCGACCACGTGGCCGGTCGATACCAGCCGCAGGCGCTTGCCCTCGCCGTTCTCCACCTGCACGTCGACGTGCAGCGGGCCGTCCCACTTGAGGGCGCCGCCGACCATGGCCGTGGTGGCCGCGCCCCACTCCTCGGTGGCGGTGATGCGCAGCCGGGCCCCGCCCAGCGCCAGCGGGTTCTGCGAGACCGTGGTGCGGCCCCGCTGCACGCCCTCGATGATGGCGGCGGCCGATCGCTCGCGCGCGTACACCCACGTGGTTGGTTGGCCCACCCCTTGCACGGCGGTGGTCGAGCGCCAGTGGCTGTCGCTCCCGCCCACCGCCGGCTTGTGCAAACCCGCGAACAGGAAGCGCTGCTCCCACCACTCGATCGAGCGGTGGTTGTTCGACGCTGCGAACTGCACGGTGTCGTCGCGGGCCAGCCAGTGCGAGTTCCACACCTCGACCGCGTCCATGCCGACCGACGCGGGGATGTTGTACTTCCACACCGCGCCGCCGAACGGGTGGTTGAGCGTGGTCATGCCGCCCATGGCGTGCACCTGTTCGATGAAGTTGCGGATGCCGGCGTCGCCGTTGAACGACGTGCCGCCGGTGGCGTCCTTCAACACGTGGGTCAGGCCGCTGACCGACGGCACGAACACGCCCGCGTGACCACCTGCGAGCGAGTGCTCGTACCCGGGCACCAGCACGAGCCGATCGGATGCGTACCCGGGGTCGTGCAACGCGTCGAGACGGTTGTGGTCGGTGAGGGCCACGAAGTCGAGCAACCGGGTGGTGGCGATCTCGATCTGCTCGGCCGGCGACCACCCCAAAGTGTAGAAGTCCTGCACGTCGGTGTTGTCGTCGCCCGGCCCCGACCACACGTCGTGGCTGTAGGTCGTGTGCGCGTGGAAGTCGCCGCCCAGCCACTCCCCCGCCGGCAGCTGCGACGACCCGGCCCGGTCGTCGGCCATCGCCTGGGCGCGCAGCGCAGGCACGGCACTGACCGCACCCACCCCCGCAGCCAGCTGCAGGAACCGCCGCCGGGTGAGCGCGTTCACGTGAGGACGGCAGACAGGTCGGGCGACGGCGGTGCCGACAGGTCGGCACCCTCGGACAGGGCGTGGTCGGTCGGGAACAGCAGGCAGCGCTGGTAGGTCGACCAGTAGACGTCCGAGTCGTGCGCCATCACGTCGCCGGCGCCGCGCAGCTGCGCGCACGTCAGCCGCTCGCCGAAGTCGATGCCGGCGTTGAAG
>JAFATL010000670.1 GCA_019243975.1 Actinomycetota bacterium
CCGTGCCGCCAGGTGGCGCAGCTTGGTCTGCTTGGCGCGCGTCACCGCCTCGACCGGGTAGCCGAAGTTGGTCGTGGTCCGCGTCTTCACCTCGCAGAAGACGAACACCCGACCGTGGCGCACGATGAGGTCGAGCTCGCCCTCGCGGCAGCGCCAGTTGCGCGCCACCACCTCGTACCCGTTCGACTCGTACCAGGCCGCCACGGCATCTTCGCCGCTGACGCCCAGGGCCCTCCTCCGGTCGACCACGGCCGAAACCCTAGGACGCGGCGGGCTCACAACTCCTTTTCGGGGAGTTCCTCCACGTTGACGTCCTTGAACGTCACCACTCGCACCGAGGAGACGAAGCGGGCCGGGCGGTACATGTCCCACACCCAGGCGTCGCCCAGCTTGATCTCGAAGTAGGGCCGGCCGTTCTCGTTCTTGGCTTCCATGTTGACGTCGTTGGCCAGGTAGAACCGCCGTTCGGTCTCCACGACGAACCGGAACATGGGCAGGACCGCTCGGTACTCCTGGTACAGCTGGAGCTCGATCTCGGTCTCGTACCGCTCGAGGTCTTCGGCGCTCATCGCCTCACGCTCATGCCGTCAGTGTACGGCCCGATCAGAGGAAGGACGCGTGTGCGACGGGCCAGATGCGCAAGATCGTGCGGCCGACGACCGTCTTCTGGCGGATGGGCCCGAACACGCGGCTGTCGCGGGAGTTGTTGCGGTTGTCGCCCATCACCCACAGGTCGCCCTTGGGCACGATGAGAGGGGCGAAGTCGGTGGTGACCGTGCCTGGGGGCAGGTACGGCTCGATCAACTCCTTGCCGTTGACGAACACGTGACCCTGGCGGCCCTCGACGGTCTCACCTGGGAGGGCGATGACCCGTTTGATGAACTCCTCGGTCGAGGGTTGCACCAGCCCCACGGCTGAGCCGATGCCCCGCAGTACGCGCACGACCGGGTTGTAGTGCGGGTGGGCCTGCGGGAACGTCGCCTCGTCGGGGTTGTCGAACACGACGATGTCGCCGCGGTGCGGGCTGTGGAAGTGGTACGCCAGCTTCGAGACGACGATGCGGTCGTTGACCTTGAGCTGCGGCACCATCGACTCGGACGGGATGTAGAAGGGCTGCGCGATGAACGTCTTCACCACGAACGCGATCAGGGCCGCCACCACGATGAGGATGGGGATCTCGGCGGCGGCGCGCGCCGTGGAGGTGGGCTTGTGGGTTGCGAACGGGGGAAGCCCTGGTTCCGGCGGCTTGTCGGTGAGCGCCGGATCCCAGCCGATCAACGCGCGGCGCGCTTCTCTTTGATCTTGGCGGCCTTACCGGTGCGATCGCGCAGGTAGTAGAGCTTCGCCCGGCGCACGTCGCCACGAGTGACGACTTCGATCTTGGCCACGATCGGCGAATGCACGGGGAACGTGCGCTCCACGCCCACGCCGAAGCTCACCTTGCGCACGGTGAACGTCTCGCGCACACCGGACCCCTGGCGGCGGATGACCGCGCCCTGGAACACCTGGATGCGCTCGCGGTTGCCCTCGACCACGCGCACGTGCACCTTCAGCGTGTCGCCTGGGGCGAAGTCGGGGATGTCGTCTCGGAGGCTGGTGCGGTCGACGAGATCAGTCGGGTTCATGGCGCGAAGGCTCCTGGGCGCTGCGAAGGGAGGAATCAGGATAGATGATCTCCCCGAACTCCCGCAGATCGGCCTCCTCGCTCTCGGTGAGACCGCCCCGGGCCTCGATGAGGTCGGGACGGCGCTGCAAGGTCCTGGCCAGGGCCTGAGCCCGGCGCCAGCGGGCGATGCGGCCGTGGTCGCCCGACAGCAGCACCTCGGGCACGGCCCAGTCGCGGAACGTGGCCGGCCGGGTGTACTGGGGGTACTCGAGCAGGCCGTCGCTGAACGACTCGTCCTCGGCCGACGCCTGGTTACCGAGCACGCCGGGCACCAGGCGGGCCACCGCCTCGATCACGACCAGGGCGGCCGCCTCGCCGCCGGCCAGCACGAAATCGCCGATCGACAGCTCGCCGTCGACGAGGTGGTCGGCCACCCGCTGGTCGACGCCCTCGTAGCGGCCGCACAGCAGCGAGAACCCGCCACCGTCGGCGAGCTCGTGCGCCACCGACTGATCGAAGCGGCGGCCGCCCGGCGTGAGCAGGAAGAGCGGCCGGGCCGGCTCGACCTTCTCCACCGCGCCGAACACCGGCTCCGCCATGAGGACCATGCCGGCGCCGCCCCCGAACGGCGAGTCGTCGACCGAGCGGTGGGGATCGGTGGCGGCCGAGCGCAGGTCGTGCACGCGCACGTCGATGACGCCCGTGGTGCGCGCCTTGCCGATGAGGCTCTCCGACAGGTAGCCCTCGACCAGGTTCGGGAAGATCGTGAACACCTCGATCTTCACTCGTCGAACAACCCCTCGGGGGTGTCGACGACGACGCGCGTCGGCGAGTGCTCGACGACGAACCGGAGCGGCACCAGGGCGCCGGAGTCGAGCACGAGCAGGTCGCTGGCCGGGTTGGCCTGCACCGCAGTCACGGTGCCGCGCTCGGTGCCGTCGCGTTCCACGACCGACGCGCCCAGCAGCTCGTGCACCCACAGCGCGTCGGGGTCGTCGAGCGGCTCAGCGCGCAGCACGACGTCGCGCAGACCTTCGGCGGTATCGATGTCGTTCACGCCGGCGAAGGTCACGATCCAGCGACCCTTGTGCTGGCTGGCGCGCACCACTTCGAACGTGCGCCCGTCGCCGTCGAGCACGGTGCCGGGGTCGAGGCGTTCGGTGCGGTTGGTGACGAGGTCGACGATCACGTCGCCCCGCAGGCCGTGGGGCTTCACGATGCGCCCCACTTCGAGCACTTCTAATCCACTATGTCGACGGAGGCTTCGATCTTCTCGCGTGCCCCGGCGGCGCGGACGACGGTGCGGATGGCCTGGGCCACGCGGCCGCGCCGGCCGATCACCTTGCCCATGTCGTCGGGGGCGACGTGCAGGCGCAACGTGACGCCACGCCGGTCGTCGTCCGACTCGATCACGACCGCGTCAGGCTCGTCGACGATCGCCTTGGCCACGTACGTGAGCACGTTGCGCGAGACCACGCCCCGCTCCCCACCCGACGACTCGCCGGCGCCGCCGTCGTCGTCCGCACCTTCGAGTTCGTCGGACGTGAAGTCGCTCACTTCTTGAACTGCTCCCACGCGCCGCTGAGCTTGAGCAGCTTTTCGACGGTCTCGGTGGGCTTGGCGCCCTTCGTCAACCACTGCACGGCCTTGTCGTTGTCGATGTTGATGCGCGAGGGCTCGGCGCGGGGCTCGTAGGTGCCGAGGATCTCGATGAAACGGCCGTCGCGGGGCGAGCGGCTGTCGGCCGCCACCACCCGGTAGGTCGGCTGCTTCTTCTTGCC
>JAFATL010000726.1 GCA_019243975.1 Actinomycetota bacterium
TTGGTGAACGACTTCCACTGCATGTCGGGTTCGGGCCCGACCAGGAGCAGTACGGACTTCCCGGCCCGGTCCTCGCCGGCGCGCAGTTCGATGTCGGGCCACTTGAGCGGCGACGTCACCCCGTCGACGATGCGCAGCACCGGCCGGCGGGCCCGCTGGTCGAGCAACAGGTCGGTGTCGAACCGCGCGATCACCTGGTTGGGCACCTGCTCGACGAGCGTGGCCATGGCCGCACCCCCGCCCAGGCCGGCGTCGATCCACCCTTCCATCCCCATCACCAGCACCGGCTCGTCGAGGTCGACGTCCCCCACGCGCTCGAACATCAGGCGCAGGACCTCACAACGACGACGCGGCGGCTTTCGCTGACTCGGACAGGCGCACGACCTGGTCGCCCATGAAGTCGACGCCGCTGCGGTCGCCGCCGCCCGCGCCGCCGACGTAGCGCGAGTACACGCCCTCGAGGATGCACGCCAGCTTCCAGTAGCCAAAGGCAACGTAGAAGTCGAGCTGGGCCACGTCGCGTCCTGACGTGGCCGCGTAGATCTCGCGCACCTCGGCGCGCGACGGGAAACCCTCGGTGGCGGTCGGGGCCACGCCGAGGGCGGGGTTGTCGTCGTCCTTGTCGGCCCAATAGACCATCAGCAGGCCGACGTCGGCGAGCGGGTCGCCGAGCGTGCAGATCTCCCAGTCGAGGACGGCCTTCACGTTGCCGTCGTCGCCGAGCATCGTGTTGTCGAGGCGGTAGTCGCCGTGGACGATGGTGGCCGGCCCCTGCTCGGGAATGCGAGCCGCGAGGAAGTCGTGCACCTCGTCGACCAGCGGCACGGTGCGGTTGAGCAGCTCCGACGACTGCTTGAACTGCGAGTACCACCGCTTGAGCTGGCGCTCGATGTAGCCCTCCCGCCGGCCCAGGTCGCCCAGCCCGACCTTGTCGACGTCGACGGCGTGGATGGCCGCCATCACCTCGGCGATCGACTCGCCCGCCCGCCGCCGTCCGTGCTCGTCGAGCACCTTCTCGGCAGTGGCGGCGTCGCGCAGGATATAGCCGTCTACATAACCCATCACGTAGAAGGGCCGCTCGTTGACGGACTCGTCGTCACAGAAGCCGAGCGACGGGGCCACAGGCACGGGCGTGTCCTGCAGGGCCGAGATGATGCGGAACTCGCGGCCCATGTCGTGCGCCGTCGGCAGTACATGGCTGATCGGCGGCCGGCGCAGCACGAGGTCACGGCCCGCGGCGTCGGTGACCCGGAACGTGAGGTTCGACCGCCCGCCGGCAATGAGCTCGAAGCTGAACGGGGGCTGCACGCCCTCGACGTTGGCCACCAGCCAGTCCGTCACCCGGGGGACGTTGATTCCCTCGATGTCTCCCGTTGCGCTCTCGGCTCCGGCTTCGGTGTCTGCCACGGCCACAACCTACGCTGCCCCCCGTGGCTGGCGCAGACCAACGCCTGCTCGTCGAGCTTGCCCGGGTGGTGCATGGCCCGTCCGACATCGACGACAAGGTGGCCTGGGTGGTGGCGGCGCTCCGACGAGAGGCGGGAGCGTCGACTGCCGCGTTCACCGACGGCGACGACGCCGGCGCCAGCGCCGATCTGGTCGTCCCGGTCGTGGGCGCGACCGGCATGGTCTACGGCAAGCTCGCCGTCAGCGGCGCCGAGGCCACCAACCACCCGCTGGTCATTGTCCTGGCCGCCCACCTCGGTGCCGCGTTCGACCACGCCCGCCAGCTCGACGAGCTGCGCGCCGCGCAGCGCGAGGTGGTGCATCGCCTGCAGGAAGCGGTGCGCCCACCCCGGCCCGACATGTCGGGCGCCGAGTTGGGCGTCCACTACCTGGCCGCCGATCCGCGGTCGGCGACCGGCGGCGACCTCTACGACTGGCAGGTCATGCCCGACGGCGGGCTGCACCTGGCCGTCGTGGACGTGATGGGGAAAGGCGTCGAGGCGACCAAGGACGCGCTCACCGTCACGCACGCGCTGCGCCTGCTGTCGCTGGAGGGCGTGCCCATGGAACGCCTCATGGAGCGCACCGACGAGATCCTCACCTCCCACGACCCCGAGCTCGTCGCCACCGCCGTGGTCGCCCGCTTCGACCCCGCCAGCGGTCACCTGCGTCTGGCCGGCGCCGGTCATCCGCCCGTGTTGTTGCTCTCGTCGACCGAGGGTCCCGAGCTGATCGAGACGCCGGGCGTACCGCTGGGGTGGCCGGGTGCCGGCAGCGAGAAAGTGATCGAGCTGGTGCTCGACCGCTCCGACACGGTGGTGCTCTACACCGACGGTCTCATCGAGGCGGGCAAGGACATCATCGCCGGCATGGACAGCCTCGTGCGGGCGGGTCGCCAGGTGGCCGACTATCCCGCCGAGCACCTGGCGCGCGCGCTGGTCGACCGCGCCTTGGCGGGTGGCGACCGTCGGGACGACACGCTCGCCCTCGTGTTGCGCCGCCGCATCGCCCCCACGACGGATGCACGCCTGCCCTTGGCCCCGTTCGAACACCGCTTCACGGCCAACACCGCCGCCGTGGTCCTGGCCCGCCACCTGCTCGCCGACTGGTTGGCCCACCAGCCGGTCGACGCCGACGCCACCGGCGACATCCTCCTCATCGCCAACGAGCTCTGCACCAACGCAGTGGCCGCCGCGCCCGAAGGCGCCGTCGCACTGCGCGCCGCCCTCGAGGACGACGCCGTGCGCGTCGAGGTCGAGAACGAGGGCGCCGCCCTCCCTGCGTTCCCGACCGAGTACGACGCGGGCCCGCCCGACGCCATGGCCGAGTCGGGCCGGGGCCTGTTCCTCGTGAAGGCGCTGAGCGACGAGGTCTCCGTCATTCCCGTCGACGGCCACACCATCGTTCGCTGCGTGAAGCGCGCAGTCGCCACGTCGAGGTAGCCGGCGGGTGGGGCCCCTCAGGGGTGCCCGCCGGAGTGAGCGCAGGGCGGAGCCCGGAGCGAACCAATGTCACTGCAGGCCGTAAACTGGGTGGCCCATGGCAGCTCTCGACGTCACCGACGCAACCTTCCAGACCGACGTCATCGAACGGTCCAAGCAGGTACCCGTGGTGGTCGACCTGTGGGCCGAGTGGTGCGGGCCGTGTAAGACGTTGGGCCCGATCATCGAGAAGGTCATCGACGAGACCGGCGGCAAGGTCGTGCTGGCCAAGGTCGACGTCGACGCCAACCCGCAGGTGGCCCAAGCCTTCCGGGTGCAGTCGATCCCGGCTGTCTACGCGCTGCGCAACGGCGAGATCGTCGACTCGTTCATCGGCGCCCTGCCCGAACAGGCGGTGCGCCAATTCGTCGACGGCCTGGCCCCGGCGCCGTCAGAAGCCGACACCCTCGTCGCGGCGGGCGACGAGGCGTCGCTGCGACGGGCGCTCGAGCTCGACCCCGACCACGAGGGCGCCATCGTCGCCCTGGGCCAGATGCTGGTCGAGCGGGGCGACCGCGATGAGGCCCTCGCACTGCTGGCTCGCATCCCCGAGACCGCGGAGACGCGGCGGGTGGCCGCACTGGCGCGCGTCGGCGCGTCCGGCAACGGCGCCGTCGACGACATCGAGCAGAAGCTCGAGGCATTGCTCGACCGCGTCAAGGAAGACGACGACGCCCGCCAGCAGTACGTCGACCTGCTCGAGCTGCTCGGTCCCGACGATCCCCGCACCGCGCAGTACCGGAAGTCCCTCACCGCTCGTCTGTACTGAGGCGCCCATACTGGCGCCATGGCCAAGAAGCCGTGGGTGTGGGTGGGGGGACCGGTCGCACCCGGCGCGTCGGCCACCACGCTGGGCCGGTTGATCCTCGTGCGGCGGGAGGCGGCCGACGACGAGCACCTCATGCGCCACGAGCGCGTGCACGTGCAGCAGTGGAGCGAGCTCGGGCTGGTGGGCTTTCTACGTCGCTACCTCGGCGCCTACTTCCGCTGGCGCCTCTACGGCTACGGCCACTGGGCCGCCTACCGGCGCATCCCCCTGGAAGTCGAAGCCGAGTGGCAGGCCCGCCGGGCTGACATCTGACCCTTTCAACTGACGCGCCTCACCGGTAAGGTGACCCTGCACGTGCCGCCCTGCGGGCGGACGCACGCTTCCCCCGGTCGACCCTTTGTGTCCCGGGAGCGCGCATGCCCGACCTTCCGCCTCCGCAGCCCGCCACGCCCTGGCTGGCGCGCCTGCACTCCGCCGCCGACGCCGCCGGCGTAGAGCGTCGCCACATTGCCATTGGCGCCGTCACGTTCGTGGTGTTGGTCATCGTGGCCGGTGCTCTCGCGCTCGGCGCCGGTCGCTCGTCCGCTCATCCGCAGGTCACGCTGCCGCGCGCGCCGCACAGCGGCGGCACCGGCACCGGTGCGACTGACTCCACCGCCAGCGGTGCCGAGATCGACGGAGCCGCCGGCGACGCGCCCGTCGTCGTGGCCGCCGCCGGCGCGGTAGTCACCCCCGGTCTCTATAAGGTGGCCGGCGGTGCGCGCGTGGCCGACGTGCTCAACGCCGCCGGCGGTCCCACGCCCGATGCCGACGTCGACCAGCTCAACCTCGCCCTCAAGGTCAGCGACGGCGACCGCGTCTACGTGCCCCGCAAGGG
>JAFATL010000080.1 GCA_019243975.1 Actinomycetota bacterium
AGCATTTGCGTGACGACGCCGAGGTACTCCTCGGGCACGTCGATCGTCATGTGCTCGACCGGCTCGCACACCTTGCCGTCGATCTCGCGCGTGATGACGCGCGGCTTGCCGACGGTGAGCTCGAAGCCTTCGCGCCGCATGATCTCCACCAGCACGGCCAGCTGCAGCTCGCCCCGGCCGTGCACCTCCCACGTGTCGGGACGCTCGGTGGGCAGCACGCGGATCGACACGTTGCCCACCAGCTCGTTGTCGAGGCGGCCTTTGATCATGCGGGCGGTGAGCTTGCTGCCCTCCTGGCCGGCCAGCGGCGACGTGTTGACCCCGATGGTGACGGCCAGGCTGGGCTCGTCGAAGTGGCTCACCGGCAGGGGGCGGGGATCGTTGGGGTCGGCGAGCGTTTCGCCGATGGTGACCTCGGCCAGGCCCGCCACCGCGATGATCTCGCCCGGGCCCGCCTCGGGCGCCTCGACCCGGTCGAGGTTCACCGTCACGTACAGCTCGGTGATCTTGGCCTGCTCGATCTCGCCGTCGTGCTTGCACCACGCCACCTGCTGGCCCCGCTTGATGGTGCCGTGGTGGATGCGGCAGATGGCCAGACGGCCGACGTAGGGCGACGCGTCGAGGTTGGTGACCAGCACCTGCAGCGGGTGGTCCTCGTCGTACGTCGGCGGCGGCACCGTGTCGAGCAGCACCTGGAACAGCGGCGTGAGATCGGTGCCGGTGTCGTCGGCCGACATCGACGCCAGGCCCTTCTTGGCGTTGCAGTAGACGATCGGGAACTCGATCTGATGTTCGTCGGCGCCCAGGTCGAGGAACAGCTCGTACACCTCGTCGAGCACCTCGCTGATGCGGGCGTCGGGCCGGTCGACCTTGTTGACGACCAGCACCACCGGCAGGCGCGCCTCCAACGCCTTGCGCAGCACGAAGCGCGTCTGCGGGAGCGGGCCCTCGCTGGCGTCGACGAGCAGCAGCACGCCGTCGACCATGGTGAGCCCGCGCTCGACCTCGCCACCGAAGTCGGCGTGGCCGGGCGTGTCGACGATGTTGATCTTGACGTCGCCCCAGGTGACGGCTGTGTTCTTGGCGAGAATGGTGATGCCCTTCTCGCGTTCGAGGTCCATCGAGTCCATGACGCGCTCGTTGACGTCCTGGTTGGCGCGAAACGCCCCCGACTGCCACAACATGGCGTCGACCAGCGTGGTCTTTCCGTGGTCGACGTGCGCCACGATGGCAACGTTGCGCAGGTCGGAACGAATGGGCATCTCGCCAGGGTAAGCCAAGCCCGTAGTGACACCAGAATCGCGACCTATAGGTCGCGATTCTGGTGACAGTTCGTCGCTTTAGGCAGGCGTGAAGGTGAGGGGCAGCTTGGCGGGGCCCCAGATGCCGATGTTGTTGGGCTTCCACTCGATCTCGCCGTCGACGGCCATGTCGGGCATGCGGCGGGCGAGGAGTGGCAACGCCTCCTGCAGCTCGGCCCGGGCCAGGGCGGCGCCCAGGCAGTAGTGGATGCCGGAGCCGAACGTGAGCTGGGCGCTCTGGAAGTGATGGGTGATGTCGAAGCTGTGGTCGGTGCCGAACACCTCGGGGTCGAAGTTGGCGGTGGCCAGGCTCACCGCCATCACCGTGCCCATCGGGAAGAAGACGTCGCGGTACTCGACGTCCTCCGCCGAGAACCGGGCCGTGCCACGGACGGCACCGAGGTGGCGCATCGTCTCCTCGACCGTCGACTGCGCCAGCCCGTGGTCGCCCGACGCCAATGCCGCCCACTGGTCGGGGTGGTTGGTGAGCAGCGCCACGCTGCACGCCAGCTGGTTGCGGGTGGTGTCGGTGCCGGCCATCAACACCGCCTCCGACATCATCACCAGCTCGTCGGTGGACAACTTGTCGCCCTCCTCCTCGAGGGCGATGAGATCGGAGATGAGGTCGTCGGACGGCGTCGCGCGGCGCTGCTCGATGAGTGCCCGCACGTAGGTGTCGAGCTCGTCGAAGGCAGCGTTGATGATCGGCAGGTCGTTGACGAGGTCGTCGTTGAAGATGCGGAAGATGTCGGTCGCCCACTGGGAGAA
>JAFATL010000102.1 GCA_019243975.1 Actinomycetota bacterium
ACTGGTCCCATGCGCCGAACAGCGATGCGGTCGAGGAGATAAGCAGGAGCGGCACGCCGATGAGGCCGACGGTCGGGATCCAGCGGGGCACCAGGCGGGACTGGTACATGATCGATGCGAAGCAGATGGCGTTGATCGCAGGCATGACGCCGGGGCCGAACAGGAAGGTCCAGTTCTTCACGGCGACGAGCGAGCTGGCCGCAGTGGTGAGGCTGGTGGCGGTCACGCCGGTGGCGCCCGCGTAGTCGTGGCGCAGCGTGAAGATGGCGAGGACGGCGACGGCCCCGACGGCGAGCATCGCCGCTTCGAGCGTGCGGCTGGCGACGAACCCGACGGCCCGGCCCGGGCCGTGGCGCTTGATGAACGGATAGAGGGCGACGGCGGTGCCGATGCCGGTGAGGCCGGTCAGCATGTCGAACATGGCGCCCCACATGACCCCGCCGTCCTTGCCGGCGCCATTGACGAAGTTGGCAGTGTGCAACGCATCGTGGAAGAACCCGAGGGCCGGGATCGAGAAGATGAACGTGCCGATGTAGAAGAGGCCGCTATAGAGCGCCGCCTTCCGCATTCCCGTCATCGGCTTGCGAGTGGTGGTCGTGGTGGCCATTGGTCAGTCCCCTTCGTGGGTGTTGAGAGCCGGGAGCCCGGTGGGTGCGACGGGAACCTCGGTGAGCGAGACCAGGGTGATGCCGACGTCGCGCAGCTTCTGGAGCAGGCCGTGCAGCGCCGCCTGGTCGACGACCTCGCCGCGGATGACGGTCGTGCCGTCGTCCTCGGTGGTCAGGGTGAGCCCGTCGAACCATGCCGACCAGCGGGCCCCGAGGTGTCCCTTGACGCGGATTTCGTAGTGCGGGACGTGATCAGCGGCGGCCGCAGCGTCGTTGGTGCGGTTGTCGGTGGTCACAGGTCGGACCGTACGGACGGACCTGGTGAGCGCACATCACATCACCTGGTGATTGATGTGGTGATTGAGGGGTGGCGACGCTAAATGCCCAGCTCAGCGGCCCGGCGGATGGCCTCCCGCCGGTTGTTGACGCCGAGCTTGGCGTAGATGTTCTTGGTGTGGGTGCGCATGGTGTTGAGCGACACGGTGAGCTCGCGGGCGATCTCGGGGCCGTCGAGGTCGCTACCGAGGAGCCGAAGCACCTCTAGCTCGCGGTCGCTGAGCGGATCGACCAAGGGCTGCGACGCCGGGCGGGTCGGCGCCGCGGGAGTCATCGCCGCGAGCAGGCGGCTGACGTAGCTTCCGGGCCGTTCCTTGGCGAGTGCTTCGAGCAGCGCTCGCATCGGCGCACCCTCGTCGGCGAACGCGCGGACATACCCCTCGGGCTCGGCCAAGGCGACGGCCCGACCGAGTGCGTCAAGCGCGCCGGCTGGATCGCCGTCGACCTGGAGGGCGAGGGCGTGCACGATCAGGATCTCGATGACGGCTCCTGTGCGGCCGCCGTCCTGCGCGGCCGCGAGCAGGCGTTCCAACAGGCGCTTCGCCTGTTGGGCGAAATTCCCCGACCGCTCGACGCCGTGGTGCGCCACCATGATCCTCGCGAGCGTGATGTGCTCGAACTCGGTGAGATAGCTGAGGTCGTCTTCGACCGAGACGCCGCGCTCGCGCACCCACGCCAGCGCGCCCTCGAGGTCGTCCCGCGCGACTGCCAGGCGAGCGGCCACGGCGGGAACGGGACGGACGTTGGGGAAGAAATCGCCGGCATAGACGCGCCCGGCTTCGCGCAGCAGTGCGGCTGCGCCGGCGCCGTCGCCCTCGGCGTGGCGGATACGGGCCCACACAACGCGCGACCGGTACGGGTTCTGCGGCAGGCCGTTGTACTCGCCCAACTCCGCGCTTCGCCGCAGGTGCTCCCCCGCGCTGGTTACGTCATTGCGTTCGCAGTACAGCGCGGCCATACCGACGTGGAGGTCGGCGGTCCCCCGCAACACGACGCCGCCCTGTTCGTCGAAGAGCTGGAGGGTGTGCTCGTAGAGGCGCACGGCGTCACCGAGACGCCCCTGCGCCATCCGGATGTCGGCCAGGGCGATCGTGCACCCGGCGATGTCAGCGAGGTTGCCGATCTCCCGCAGGCCGTCGACGCAGTCGGCGTACGCCTGGTAGCCCCCGTCGAGATCGCCGCCGGCCCAGAGGGCGAGCCCGGCGACGCCCGCCGCTGACGCGCGACTGAGCTGATCCTCCTCCGGCGCGGTCTCGAGCACACGACGGGTGTGAT
>JAFATL010000192.1 GCA_019243975.1 Actinomycetota bacterium
TGCCCTTGTAGTAACCGGTGAGCAACGTCTTGAGAGCGACGGCGCCCGGCTTGTCGGTGGGGTCGCACGTCGACTGCGGCTCGTACCGGGCGTACCCCTCGATGTCGACGGTGTTGAGCTTGCCGACGAGCGGCCCGGTGGGGATGGCGACGTTGACGCCGCCGGCCGACGATTTGGGCTTGGCCTTGGCCGCTGGCTTCGGCGCCGCCGGCTTCGGTGTGGCTGCCTTGACGGCGGCAACGGGCCGGGTGGCCGGCGTGGCCGACGGGACCGTCGTCACCGGAGCGTCGCCGACGGGCGTGTCCGCCCCGGGCACCGTGACCCCGCCGCTCTGGTCGTAGGCGCCTTCTCCGTTGTTCGCGTTGGACGTCGTCGCGCCGTCATCCGCAGCCACCACATGGCTGGCCGCCGCGTGCGACGACGGCAGCATCGGCAAGGCCACTGCGGTGGCACCCGCCAACATCGATGCCAGCGCGCCACTGACGACGGCGGCCCGAACGCCCCTCCTGGCCTTGAGCATTTGCTGAGCATCGGATGCGCGGACGCTCACCTTGAAAACGAGCGCGAACTACTCCCGGTCGAGCTCCTCGGCCGCCAGGACGCCGGGCCACTCCTCGTCGACGCGCAACTGCCAATTGGGCCGACGCTTCTCGAACCACGCCATCGGGCCTTCTCGGGCATCGGGCCGGCCCATGGTGAGGCGGTGGTAGAGCGACTCGAGCTCCTCGGTGCCAGCGCGGTCGCGGCCCGCCCACAGCGCTCGCTTCGACAATGCCAACGACAGCGGGGCGCAGTTCTCGGCGATGTCGCGCGCCGTCTCCACCGCCGCCGTCAGCACCTGCTTGGCCGGCAGCACGCGCGATGCGATCCCGAGCTGCACCGCCTCGACACCGGTGAACTGGCGGCCGGTCAGCAGCACGTCGGCGGCGACCGCCATCGACGTGGCGTGGGGCAGCGTCCAGTGCACGCCCATGTCGCCGAGCACGCCTCGGCGCACCTGCGGGATCGACAGCTTGGCGTCACGGGCCACGAAGCGCAGGTCGCACTGCAACGCGATGGTGAGGCCGATGCCGATGGCGCTGCCGTTGATGGCGGCGATGACCGGCTTGCGAACTTCCCACGCTGCCGGTCGGACCGGCGACGAGGAGAACGCGCGGCTGGCCCCGCTCTCCTTCGGCAGGTCGAATGTCTGCGCCGGCGCCGACATGTCCGCTCCCGCGCAGAACGCACGGCCTGCGCCGGTCACGACGACCGCCCGCACGTCGTCGTCGCGGTCACACTGCGCGTACGCCTCGCCCAAGCCGCGCGCCATGTCGAGATTGAACGCGTTCAGCTTCTCGGGCCGGTTCAGCGTGATGACGCCGACGCCATCGGCCACGTCCAGGAGGACCACGGTCAGCAGTCAACCACGGCGCCTGCCACTTGGCGGGTTAGCGCGCGACGAGCCGCCAGAACAGCGCGAAGTGGCACACACTGCCGACCACAACCAAGGCGTGCCACACCTCGTGGTAGCCGAAGAAGCGAGGCGAGGGATCGGGCCGGCGCGTGGCCAGAACCACCGAGCCGAACGTGTACGCGAGGCCGCCGGCGGCGAGGAGCATCAGCTCGGCCACGCCGAGCTGCGACAGCACCCGCGGGAACCCGAGCACGGCCAGCCAACCGACGACGAGGTAGCCGCCCGCCGCCCAACGCGTGTGGGCGAAGCGGGACAGCGTCGTGACGGCACCCGCCAACGCGGTGGTCCACCCCAGGGCGAGCAGGGCGATGCCGAACCAGCCGCCGATGACGAGCAGGCAGATCGGCGTGTAGCAGGCGCCGATGAACAGATAGATCATGGCGTGGTCGAGCTTGCGCATCCGCGCCCGCATGGCGGCCGACCACCGGATGAGGTGGTACCCGGAGCTGACGGCGTAGAGCCCGACCAGGCCGACGGCGTACACGCCGATGCTCACGATGGCGGCTCGGGAGTGTGAGTGCAGCACGAGCAGGGTGGCCGTGGGTACGGCCGCGAGGAGCGCCACGAAGTGGAGCCATCCCCGCAAGCGGGGACAGCTCACGTCGCCGCTGAGCACGGCCGGACGTCGGGGCCCACCCATATGTTCCTGAGGTCGACCGCGCCTGGGTCCTTCTTGAGGATGCGGGGCGGCTGTGGGGCCCATTGACCTACTCCTACCGCGAGATTCCGTGCACCCTGCCCATATTCACAATTCGGCCCCGGTGGTACCCTCCGCGCAGTGACGGGTGGTGGTCTCGCCGTTACACGGCGTGAGATGGCGAGGGCGGCGTCCGCCCTGTTTGCGGCTGCCTCGTCGCTCGCCCTGATTTCGATGGCCACGCCCCACGGGAGCGACGTGGCCACCGGCTCGGCAGTCGTCCTCGCGCTGCTCGGGTATCCCTTCGCCGCCGGCCTCTACCTCCTCGCCGATCGCACTCCGATGTGGGCGATGCACGCGGTGATGGGCCTGGGAACGGTGATGGTCACCTTCGGCATCCACACCGCGTCGGGACGCATGGCCGGGTCGGCGTCGGTCCTCTACCTGTGGGTCGTGATCTTCTCCGCCTACTGGTTCCCGTGGCGCACCGTCGCTGGTCACCTCGCCGTCATCGCGGGCAGTTACGCCATCGTGCTGGTGCTCGACCACGAGCCCGCCGGCGTCGCCCTGTGGCTCGGCATGACCGGCACGGCTGTGTTCACCGCCGTCGTGGTCGCCTCCTTGAGCGGGCGACTGCGGGCCCAGGCCACCACCGATCTGCTCACCGGCCTTCCCAACCGCCGCGGCTGGGAGGACAGCCTCGAGCGCGAGTTCTCCCGCGCCCTGCGGCGCCGCAGCCCCTTGTGCGTCGCCGTCCTCGACCTCGACAACTTCAAGGTGCTCAACGACACACGCGGCCATATCGCCGGCGACCGCATCCTCCGATCCGCGGCCGTCACGTGGCAAGGCCTGTTGCGCGACACCGACGTGCTCGCCCGTTACGGCGGCGACGAGTTCGCCCTCATCCTCCCCGACTGCAGCCCCGAGAAGGCGACGGAGATCATCGACCGGCTGTCGGATTCGACCGAGGGGTCGACGTGCTCGGTGGGCGTGGCGTGGGCGGGGGAGGCCGACGACGCGCAGGCGCTCATCTCGCGTGCCGACGACGCGCTGTACGCGGCCAAGGCCGCGGGCGGCGGCCGCGTCGTGGTGTCGGGCACCTCGGAGTGGCCGGGGACCCGGCGGCGCGAAGCCGGGTAGCGTCGCCCTCACACACCGCCGGACAGGAGGTCAGCTGTGGCTGAGGTGCACGGGACGTACGACCCGCGGTTCGAGGCGGTGCGCGACGCGCTCGCCAACACGCTCGACCAGGGCATGGACGTGGGCGCGTCCGTCGCGGTTGTCCACGAGGGCGAGACCGTCGTCGACATCTGGGGCGGGTTCGCCGACGAGGCGAAGACGAAGGCGTGGGAGCGCGACACGATCATCAACGTCTGGTCGACGACCAAGACCATGACGGCGTTGTGCGCGCTGCTGCTGGCCGATCGCGGCGACCTCGACTTCGACGCACCGGTGGCGAAGTACTGGCCCGAGTTCAAGGCGGCCGGCAAGGAGAACGTCGAGGTGCGCCACCTCATGTCGCACAACGCCGGTCTTTCCGGTTGGCAGGAGCCGATGAAGCCCGAGGACCTCTACGACTGGGAGAAGGCGACGTCGCTCCTGGCGGGCCAGGAGCCGTGGTGGGACCCTGGCACGGCGTCGGGCTACCACGCGGTGACGCAGGGCTACTTGGTCGGCGAGGTGGTGCGCCGCATCACTGGCAAGTCCGTCGGCGCGTTCTTCGCCGACGAGTTCGCCGGCCCCCTCGGCGCCGACTTCCACATCGGTACGCCCGCCGAGTGCGACGACCGTGTCGCGCTCGTCATCCCGCCGCCACCGCTCGACATGGGGACCGTCGACCCGACGAGCATCCCCATCCGCACCCTGGCCAACCCGCCGCTGTCGGCCGAGCAGAGCTGGGAGATCCCGTGGCGGCGCGCCGAGATCCCCGCCGCCGGTGGCCACGGCAACGCCCGCTCGGTCGCCGCCGTGCAGGCACTGCTGTCGAACGGTGGCGAGCTCGGGGGCAAGCGCTTCCTGTCTCCGGAAGGGTGCGAGGTGGTGCTCAAGGAGCAGTCGCACACCACCGATCTCGTGCTCGGGCTGCCGATTCGGTTCGGCATGGGCTACGGCCTCACGTCCGACGAGATGCCGCTCGGCCCCAACCCCCGCACGTGCTTCTGGGGCGGCTGGGGTGGCTCGCTGGTGCTGATCGACATGGACGCGCGCCTCTGCATCACCTACGTGATGAACAAGATGGGCGAGGGCACCCTCGGCGACTTCCGCGGCGTGTCGGTCGCGGCCGCTGCCTTCGGCTCGCTCGCCGGCTCCTAACCGCGAAGGAGCGGGCCGGCGAGGAAGCCGCCGTCGATCACGAACTCGGAGCCGGTGCAGAAGCTGCTCGCGTCCGACGACAGCCACACCACCAGCTCGGCCACCTCGTCGGGCGTGCCGATGCGCCCGATCGGGAGCAAACCCTTGAGCATCGGCCGCATGTCGAAGCCGCCGAAGCTGTCGGGGCTGAGCATGGCCGTGTCGATGGGGCCGGGGTGTACGGAGTTGACGCGGATGCCTAGCGACCCGAGCTCGAGGGCGGCCGTCTTGGTGAAGCCGCGCAGGGCGAACTTGCTCGACACGTAACCGGCGATGCCGGCCGCGCCCACGATGCCGTTCACCGACGAGATGTTGACGATCGTGCCGCCGCCCGCGTCGGCGATGGCCCGGGCTGAGAACTTGGTGCCCATGAACGCCGAGATCTGGTTGACGTCGATCACCTTGCGGTAGGTGGCCACGTCCATGTCGAGGATCGGCGTCGGCGGCGGCGAGATGCCGGCGTTGTTCACGAGCGTGGTGAGCTTCCCGAACGTGTCGACCGCGGTTGCGACCGCGGCCTTCCACGCTTCCTCGTCGGTCACGTCGAGGGTGACGTAGACGGCGCCGTCGCCCAACTCGTCTGCCAGTGTCTTGCCCTCGGCATCGAGGATGTCGCCGATCACCACCTTGGCGCCCTCGTCGACGAACGCGCGCGCCTCGGCCTCGCCCTGACCCCGCGCCCCACCGGACACCAGTGCGACCTTGCCGTCCATCCGTCCCATCGGTGTTCCCCTCTCGTCGGTCTCTGGTTCTAGAGCGCGCCGTACACGGCGTCGAACAGGGCGGGCCAGCGCGGATCGTCGCGCGTGGCGCCCCAGAACATCTTGTTCATCACGTAGCCCAGGCTCAGACCGGTGTCGGGGTCGACGATGCCGAGCGACCCGCCGCTGCCGTTGTGGCCGTAGGTGCGGGGATTGGGCCCGAAGGTCCACTCGGGCAGTGTGTGCTCGAAGCCCATGGCGAACGCGGTCGGCAAGCGCATGACGAGGTCTTCGCCCTCCACTTGCTTGCGCCCGAACGTCTCGACCGTGTCGGGCGACAGCAGCCGGGTGCCGTCGAGCTCGCCGCCGCATGCGAGCACTGCGTACACACGCTCGAGAGCGCGGGCGTTGCCATGCATGTTGGCGGCGGGAATCTCTGCGCCCCGGTACGGGCGGGTGTTGGTGTAGCCGACGTCGTTGGAGTCGGGCGGGTTGCCGAACGACTTGGGCCCGAGGTCGTCGGGCCGCCAGTGGCTGAAGAACGTCGGACCGGTGGGGATGCTCAGCACCATGTCGGCGGTTCGGTGCTCCTCGGATTCGGGCAACGGCATGAGCAGATCGATGCCGAGAGGCTTGGCGAGCTCGTCGGCGCAGAACTGACCGGGCATGCAGCCGGTGACGCGGTGAATGACCTCGCCGATGAGGTGCCCGTAGGTGACGCCGTGATAGCCGTGGCCGCTGCCCGGGTCCCACCACGGCTCCTGCTCCGCCAGCGCCGTGGTCATGGCGTCCCAGTCGGACAGCGAGCCCAGCGGCATGGGCTTGCCGATGGCCGACAGGCCCGATTCGTGGGTGAGGAGGTAGCGCACGGGGAGGTCGGCCTTGCCGCCCTTGGCGAACTCGGGCCAGTAGCTCGCCACCGGCGCATCGAGGTCGAGCAAACCGCGGTCGACGAGCAGGGCGGCCAGGACGGCGACGATGCCCTTGGTGCAGGAGAAGATGCACGCCACCGTGTCGCGCTCCCACGGCGTGGTCTCGGCCTCGTCGGTGTAACCGGCCCAGATGTCGACGACCACGCGACCGTTCACGCCGACGGCGAGGGACGCACCGGTCTCCAGCCCGGCGTCGAAGTTGGAGGCGAACGCGTCCTTGACGGCGGCGAACGCCGGGTCGCAGGTCCCTTGCACGGAGGGGGTCACGGCAGCTCCTCGACAGGCCCCGATGCCTGGGATATAACGTAGTTAACTATCTAGCGGCAGACAAGGTCGGCGGCGCGAACGGGAGTCGAACGAGCATGGACGACGGGGCGAAGCGTGAGGCCAACGAAGCGCTGGTACGCCGCATCATGGGTCACATCTCGGCCGGCGAGCTGCAGGAGATGATCGACCTCACCCACGAGGACCTCGTGTTCGAGCTGCCCTACGGCGGTGACCTGATGCCGGCACCCGTGAACAAGCAGTTCTTCGCCGCCATCCAGGAGCCGACGTTCTCGCAGTTCTCCCGCTTCTCGATCGCGCCCACCGAGGTGCACGCCATGCTCGACCCCGACCAGCTCGTGGTGGAGTACCGCAGCGAGGGCGAGGTCGCCGCCACCGGCAAGGCGTACCTCAACCGCTACATCGGCGTGTTCCGCTTCAAGGACGGCAAGGTCGTGGAGTGGAAGGAGTTCCACAACCCCGAGGTCGTCTCCGAAGCCTTCGCCCGCGGCTAACTAGGGTCGCGGGCCGTGGCTACCCGCGCTCCCGACATCGACCTCGATGCTGCTCGTGCCGCCTATGAGGAGCAGGGGTACTGGATGTCGCCCGTGCTGTTCGGTGCCGATGAGGTGTCACGTTTCTTGGCTGCCACGGCGCGGGTGGTGGAGGGGGAGTACACCGGCAGCCGGCCGCCAACGCTCGTGCTGCCGCCCAGCCCGTCGCCCAGCGACCTGCGCAAGATCGACAACGCCTGGTGGGCGGATCCTGATTTGGCGTCGCTGGCGACCGATGCGCGACTGGGTGAGATCGCGGCGGCGTTGTTGGGCGCGTCGACGGTGCGGTTGTGGCAGGACCAGCTCCTCTATAAGCCGCCGGGTGGGCCGACCGAGACCACCATCGGCTGGCACCAGGACTGGGCCAGCTGGGACACGGTTGCGTCGCACGACGGGTTCGTCACCGCCTGGGTGGCGTTCGACGACGTCGACGACGACAACGGGGCCATGCAGATGATCCCGGGTAGCAACCACTGGGGGCTGGTGCCGGGCGGCAGCAACTTCTTCGCCACCGACCGCGATGCGCAGCTGCGTGGCTTCGGCGATCGCGAGGTGCCGGCGCCGGTATCGATGGTGATGCGGGCCGGGCAGGCAAGCTTCCACAGCCCGCTCACGTTCCACGGCAGCGGGCCCAACACGTCGGACCGTCTGCGCCGCTCGCTGGCGATCCATTTCGTCGACGGAGATGTCACTGCGGCGTCGCGTGAGGGCATCTGGCAGCACTACAACCTCGCGCTGTTCCAGGAGCGGGGTGGCCAG